>CAZZNN010000102.1:0-7747 GCA_964655605.1 uncultured Oscillospiraceae bacterium | reverse complement strand
GTTTTTTCGGTGGAAAGCTCGCTGCGCTCAAATTCGCTCTTGCGCGCGGCCGCCTCGCGATAGGCGATAACGTCCGCATAATTCGTTATGCGATCCTTATATTTTTCGATATATGGGTGCTCGGGCGACATTACCATGTAGGTTGCGCCAAAGAGCGTATCCGGCCTTGTGGTGAAAACGCGGAGCTTATCATCGCTGCCAGCAATTTTAAAATCCACCTCCGCACCCTCGCTGCGGCCTATCCAGTTGCGCTGCTGAAGCTTTACGCGCTCGATAAAATCAACGTCGTCAAGATCGTCTATAAGGCGCTGCGCGTATTTGGTGATGGCAAGCATCCACTGGCTGCGCACCTTTTGCACCACCTGTCCGCCGCAGCGCTCGCAAACGCCGTCCACGACCTCCTCGTTTGAAAGCCCCACCTTGCATGAGGTGCAGAAATTTATGGGTATTTCTGCCTTATAGGCCAAGCCCTTTTCATAGAGCTTGAGGAATATCCATTGAGTCCATTTATAATAGCTTGGGTCTGTGGTGTTCACCTCGCGAGTCCAGTCGAAGGAGAAGCCAAGGCGCTTTAGCTGCTCGCGAAAGTGCTTGACGTTATCGTCGGTGACCTTGTGCGGGTGTATGCCGGTTTTTATGGCGTAATTTTCGGTGGGCAGGCCAAAAGCGTCGTAGCCGATGGGATAGAGCACGCTGTAGCCCTCCATGCGGCGCTTGCGCGCTATAATGTCGAGCGCGGTATTGGAACGCGGGTGGCCAACATGCAGCCCCGCTCCCGATGGATAGGGAAACTCTATAAGCGCATAGAACTTGGGCTTTGACTTATCCTCGTGCGCCTCAAAGCAGCGGGCTTCCTCCCAGCGCTTTTGCCATTTTAGTTCTATACTGTCGTGGTCGTATCTTTCCGACATTTTTTTGTGCCTCCGAATGTATATAGATTTAGCATTTCTCCGGGTCGCGGCCTGCAAGGCGAGCCGCAAAACGCATATAATTGAAGAATTATAGCAACAGGCCCGCGAAAAGTCAACGGGGCTTCGCCGCTTTAATCAAGCTCGCAAATAACGACGCACCGTTCCTCGCTGGTGCCAACGTCGTGCTGAAACTCGCCGTGGCAGGTGATGAGCGTGAGTATGGCCTTCTCGTTTTCAAGCTCCATAACGCTCGAGGGGACTTTATTATATGGATAAACGTCCACCGAGCTCACGCGGAAGGTGGTGAAGGAGCCGTCCTCGTGCTCTATAATAACCTGCTCGCGCAGCTCAAGCTCCGGCAATATCGAGAAATAGCCCTTTACGCCGCCGTAGCGCACATGCCCGTTTATTATAGCGTTGCCCGTTTCGCCGGGAATGGGGCCGGGCTCGTACCACGCGGCTATGGTGGCGGAGTCGATGGTGGCCATCTGCCCTTTCTTTGCGCCCTCCTCGACCTTGCCTACGGGCTGCACGTCCATCATTATTTTGCGGTCGGGGAAATATATCCTCACGGGCGCCGTAAGCTGAGCCTTGGGCGTTGACAAAACGGGCGTTGCCGTGGGCGCGGGCGCGTTTGTAGCGCTAGGCGTGGGCGCGGGCGTGGGCGACGCGGTGGGCGAGGGGGTCACTATTATTTCAGGCTCCACATATTCGCCCGGCAGCAGCACGTATTCGCGCACTACGAGGAATATTCCGGCGATAAATAAGAGGCCGCTCAATATGAATAAAATTATCTGTAAGGCTTTTCTCATAAAACCGATTATAGCACGGAATAAAGCACTTTCTCAACAATGTGCCCGAACTTTCTTTAATATCTTAACAATTCACCGAAATTGTGTTATAATATCACTTTCAATAACACAAATAAAAATTTTAGATATAGGAGAACCCGTATGGATAATAAACAAAGCATAGTTAACTCGCTAAGCGCGCTCGCCGGCATAAACGCCGATGAGCTTGCAAGCTACATCGAGACGCCGCCCAGCGAGGATATGGGCGATTACTCCTTCCCCTGCTTTAAGCTGGCAAAGACCCTGCATAAAGCGCCTCCCGCCATCGCGGCGGAGCTTTGTCAAAAGCTTTCGGACGCGCTTCCGGAGGGGATAGAAAAGGTGTGTCAGGCGGGCGGCTACATCAATTTTTATGCCGCCAAATCCGGCCTTGTGAAAAATATACTTGAGCGCGCGCTTGAAATGGGCGAGAAATACGGCTCAAGCGATATGGGGCAAAAGCGCAACGTCTGCGTTGAGTTTTCGTCCATAAATATCGCAAAGCCCGTGCATATCGGGCATCTTCCGAGCACCGCCATAGGCAATTCGCTCTATAGGATATATGGCTTCCTCGGCTTTAGCCCGATAGCCATAAACCATCTTGGCGATTGGGGCACCCAGTTTGGCAAGATGATAGTGGCGTATAAAAAATGGGGCAGCAGGGAGCTTGTTGAAAAAGAGGGCGTGCGCGGGCTTGTGGGCCTTTATGTGCGCTTTCATGAGGAGGCCGAAACCAAGCCCGAATTAAATGACGAGGCGAGAGCCTGGTTTCGCAAGATAGAGCTTGGCGATGAGGAAGCGCTTGCGCTTTGGAACTGGTTCAAGGAGCTATCGCTCAAGGACGTTATGAAGGTTTACGACATTTTGGACGTTAAGTTCGACAGCTACGCAGGCGAGAGCTTCTATGAGGATAAAATGCAGGCCGTAATAGACGAGCTTGAGATAAAGGGCGTATCCAAGGTGGATAAGGGCGCGACGATAGTTGATCTGTCTGAATACAATATGCCACCGTGCATAATAGTCAAGAGCGACGGCGGCACCATATACGCCACGCGCGACATCGCCTGCGCCAAATATCGCAAGGCGACCTACGATTTTTATAAATCGCTGTATGTGGTGGCATATCAGCAAAACCTGCATTTCAAGCAGTTTTTCAAGGTGCTTGAGCTTTTGGGAGACGCTTGGGTGAAGGATTGCGAGCATGTTAATTTCGGCATGGTGTCCGTTGAGGACGGAACGCTTAGCACGCGTCACGGCAAGATAGTTTATCTTGAGGACGTTTTAAACAAGGCCATAGATTCCACCGCGAAAATAATCGCGGAGAAAAGCCCGCAGCTAAGCAGCGAGGAGCGCGCCGAGGTAGCGCGTCAGGTAGGCGCGGGCGCTGTTGTGTGGGCTATGCTTTATAATAGCCGCATAAAGGACGTGCAGTTCTCGTGGGATAAGACCCTCAATTTCGATGGCGAGACTGGCCCCTACGCGCAGTATACGCACGCGAGAAGCTGCTCCGTGCTTAGAAAAGCGGGCGATTTTGACAAGACGAATATCGATTATTCGCGTCTTGAGGACGCGTCGAGCGTAGCGCTCGTAAAGGCGATAGGGGCGTTCCCGGACGCCGTTGCCGCCGCTATGGAAAAGAATGAGCCGTATCTCGTCGCGCGCGCGACCATGGATATATGCTCGTGCTTCAATAAGTTTTATTTCGACTGCCGCATAATGGACGACGACCCGGCAACGCGCTGTGCGCGCCTCGCGCTCACGCTTGCGGCGAAGAACACCATAAAGACCGGCCTGTGGCTAGTAGGCCTAGCCGCCCCGGAGAGAATGTAGGAAGGCGCCGCCTCCCCGTAGGGCGGGCTCCAGAGGCTGCGGGCTCCAGAGGCTGCGGCCGCACCCGCACCCGCCGCAAAACAATTATTCCTAAAAGGAGAATATCATGATAGACATTAAACTCATACGAACAGACCCCGAGCTTGTGAAGGAAAACATAAAGAAAAAATTTCAAGATGAAAAGCTCGCCCTCGTAGACGAGGTGATAGCGCTCGACAAAAAGTGGCGCGAGGATCGCGCCAAGCTCGACGAGCTTCGCAATAAGCGCAACGTCGTATCCAAGCAGATAGGCGCTTTGATGGGCAAGGGGCAAAAGGCCGAGGCCGAGGAAGCGAAAAAGCAAGTCACCGAGATGGCGGACGAAATGGCCGCGCTCGATAAAAGCGAGGCGGAGCTTGCCGAGGAAATACACAAGCGCATGCTCGTTATCCCAAATATTATCGACGAGAGCGTGCCCATAGGCAAGAACGACACGGAGAACGTGGAGCTTGAGCGCTTTGGAAAAACCTGGAAAAGCGAATTTGAAATTCCCTATCATGCGGACATAATGGAAAGCCTCGCCGGGCTTGACCTGGATAACGCCCGCAATACCAGCGGCAACGGCTTTTATTATCTCACCGGCGACATAGCCCGCCTGCACAGCGCCATACTCTCCTACGCGCGCGATTTCATGATAGACAAGGGATTCACCTACTGCATACCCCCCTTCATGATTCGCGGAAACGTGGTCAACGGCGTTATGAGCTTTGCCGAGATGGAAAACATGATGTATAAAATAGAGGGCGAAGACCTCTACCTCATAGGCACGAGCGAGCACTCCATGATAGGCCGCTATATAGATTCCTTCGTAGATGAGGACGAGCTGCCAAAGCGCCTCACGAGCTATTCACCCTGCTTCCGCAAGGAGGTTGGCGCGCACGGCATTGAGGAGCGCGGCGTTTATCGCGTGCACCAGTTTGAAAAGCAGGAAATGGTTGTTATATGCAAGCCTGAGGACAGCAAGGCCTGGTTTGACAAGCTCCTCGCAACGAGCGTTGAATTTTTCCGCACGCTCGATATTTCCGTGCGCACGATAGAATGCTGCTCGGGGGATCTTGCGGACTTAAAGGTAAAGAGCGTGGACGTTGAGGCATGGTCGCCCCGTCAGGGAAAATATTTTCTTGAGCTTGGCAGCTGCTCCAATCTTGGCGACGCGCAGGCAAGGCGCCTTGGCATTCGCATAAAAAATAAGGAGAAGGGCAATTATTTCGCGCATACGCTCAACAACACCGTTGTCGCCCCTCCGCGCATGCTCATTGCCTTCCTTGAAAATAACATTCGCGAGGACGGCTCCATCGCCATTCCCAAGCCCCTGCAAATGTATATGGGCGGAAAAACGGAGCTTAGAGCGGCTAAAAACTAAAATGCAACCGCCGGTTGCGGCGTTTGAAAGCCAGAATTGGTAGATGTTTCGGGGCGGTTGCGTGTATATTCAAGGCACAAAAAAGAAAAGAAAGGGAAACGCCATGAATATTGAAATAGCTAACAGATTGGTGGAATTAAGAAAGAAGAACGGCCTTAGCCAGGAAGAATTGGCGGCGCGCCTTGGCATCAGCCGTCAGGCGGTGAGCAAGTGGGAGCGCGCTGAGGCTTCGCCCGATACCGATAATCTCATATTATAATCCCGCGTATACGGAGTGTCGCTCGACGAGCTTTTAAAGACTGACGACGATGTCCCGCCGCCTGAAAAGGAAGAGCCGCCCAAATTTCAGGTGCTCATTCACGGCAAGCCTGTGAAGTTCAACGTTGAAAACGGCTTCAATATCCACATAGGCGACGATGACGACGATGATGATGACGACGACGATGACGATGATGATTGCGACTGCGACGACGACGGCAAATTCACCTTCACGGACGATGAGGGTCGCACAATTCACGTTGAAACCGAAACGGACGAGGGCGTGAAAATAAATGTCAACAGAAGCCGCCACGAACATAGGGTAGAAAGTCCGTGGGTGGATTTCCCGGTGACGATGGTGGTGTTAATAGCGTATCTTGTGATGGGCTTTGTGTGGGGACTGTGGCATCCCGGCTGGGTGATATTCCTCATGATACCCATATTCCATTGCTTTATAGATTGGTGCAGGAAGGGCAAACGCACGCTGTGGGCCTTTTTAAAGGACGCGCTGTGCTATCCGATGCTGGTAACTGCGGCGTTTTTCCTGCTTGGATTCCTTGGCGGCTGGTGGCATCCGGCATGGCTGCTGTTTATAACGATACCGCTTTTCTACGGATTGGCGGATTGGATAAAGAGGTGCTCGGAATATTCAAAATATAAGCGCGAGCAAAAGAATAAGGAAGTATAATTTTCACGGCGGGCGAAGCGCAACAAAGCTCCGTTCCGCCGTTATTTATCATTGGAGGGAAGAAATATGGAATTAAACGAACTAAAAACGAAGTTTCGCAAACATTTAAAGAAAATGGACGCCTACAGTCATGCTATGGGCGTAATGAGCTACGATTCCGAGACCGCCATGCCGAAAAACGGCGCGGAGGACTATGCGGGCGCTATTGGCGTTATGAGCGAGGAGAGCTATAAACTGCTCGTGAACGACGAATTGCGCGATATGCTAAAGGAGCTTTCCGAGCATAAGGGCGAGCTTGACAAAATCACGGCAAAGGAAGTTGAAAAGCTCACTGAGAATCTCGATAAAATGGGGCGCGTGCCCGTGGAGGAGTATGCGCAATACAGCGAGCTGACAAGCAAGGCCGCGAGCGTGTGGCGCGAAGCCAAGAACAAAGACGATTATGCTATGTTCGAGCCGTATTTGAGCAAAATAGTGGAGTTCCAGCAGCGCTTCGCGGGCTATTTCGACCCGAAAAAGAGCGTGTACGACACATGGCTCAACGAGTTTGAAAAGGGACTTACGCAGGAGGTCTGCGATAAATATTTCGCCGCCGTCCGCGCCGAGCTTGTGCCGCTCATAAAGGAAATCGCTGAGCGCGGCAGGCCGATAGACGACGCGTTTGCGGGTCTTAACTATCCCGTTAAGGGCCAGCGCGAGCTGAGCGAATATATAATGAAGGCAATGACCATAAATCCGGACGATTGCACCTTGGGCGAGGTGGAGCACCCGTTCACCACCAATTTCTCCAAGCATGACGTGCGCATAACCACGCATTATCATGAGGACATGGTGCTTTCAAGCTTCTACAGCGTCGTTCACGAGGGCGGGCATGCGCTGTATGAGCTGAATACCTCCGATGAGATGTATGCTGTGAAGTCGATGCTCGCTGCGGGCACATCGAGCGGCATACACGAATCGCAGTCTCGCTTCTGGGAGAACATAATCGGCAGGAGCGAGGAATTTATAGGCTTCATGTATCCCAAATTTGTGGAGCTTTTCCCGGAGCAGATGAAGGGCGTGGACGCCAATAAGCTCTATCTCGCGGCGAACAAGAGCGTGCCGTCGCTCATTCGCACCGAGGCCGACGAGCTGACGTATTCGCTTCACATAATGGTGCGCTACGAGCTTGAAAAGCAGCTCATGGACGGCACGCTTTCAACAAAGGAGCTGCCAAAGGCGTGGAAGGCGATGTATAAGGAATACCTTGGCATAGACGTGCCAAACGATACGCTTGGCGTATTGCAGGACGTGCATTGGTCGGAAGGACTCATGGGCTATTTCCCCACCTATTCGCTCGGCAGCGCGTATTCCGCGCAGATACTCGCCTCGCTTGAAAAGGACGTGGACGTGTGGAAAAACGTGGGCGCGGGCAATCTCAAGCCGCTCGTTGACTGGCTCACCGCCCGCATATATAGCTACGGCTCGCTCCTGGACCCCAACGAGGTTATCCTCTCCGCCTGCGGCGCGCCATTTGAGCCAAAGTATTATACGGACTATCTCAAGAAGAAGTTCACGGGCATATACGAGCTGTAAGGGACGCGGCAATAAGATAGTATTGTATGGCCGGAGCCTAGCTCCGGCTTAGACTGTCGATAAATCCCTAGATTGTCAAGGGCCGCGCCCTTGACTTATAAACCGGCTTCGGCGGCATGTACGCCGAAACGGATGAAAACCGTTAGGTTTTCGCACTTTACAGGTTTTGCCGCTCGGCGAAGCGGAGCGTAGCAGGCAAAATCTGCAACCTCGAAAAAGTCCGAACAGGACTTTTTCGACAAGCTGAGGGCCG
>CAZZNN010000101.1:0-7788 GCA_964655605.1 uncultured Oscillospiraceae bacterium | reverse complement strand
TTGGGCGCGGGCTCGGTGGCGGCGGCTGTGGCGGTGAAGGATTACCTTTGCGCTAGCGGGGCGAGCGGAACGGTTATATACTTTGGCTGCCCAGGCGAGGAGGGCGGTTCCGGCAAAACGTTCATGGCGCGCGCCGGAGCTTTTAACAGGCTCGACGCTGCGCTCACATGGCATCCGGGCGACATGAACGCCGTCATGTCAACGAGCACGCTCGCCAACATACAGGCGAAATATGTTTTCACTGGCAAGAGCGCGCACGCGGCGGCCGCGCCTCATACGGGGCGCAGTGCGCTTGACGCCGTTGAGCTGATGAACGTGGGCGCAAACTTTCTGCGCGAGCACATAATATCGCAGGCGCGGCTGCACTACGCCATAACCGACGCGGGCGGCATGTCCCCAAACGTGGTTCAGGCGAACGCGAGCGTATTATATCTCGTGCGCGCGCCCAAGATAGGCGACGCGAGGGAAATATACGAGCGTCTGAACGACGTCGCGCGCGGCGCGGCGCTCATGACGGGCACGAGCGTTAAAATTGATTTTATGAAGGCTTGCTCGGATTTTCTTATTAACACAACGCTGCAAAGCGCGTTGGCGCAGGCGATGGAGGAAAATGGCGCGGTTGAGCCGGACGAGGCCGATATAAGCCGCGCCGCCAATTATATTAAAACGCTGCCCGGCGGCGGCGAGGCGGCGGCAAAGCAGACCGCGCGCATGCTCGCGGAGCTCTTCGGCGCGGAAACAGCGGCCGAAATAAAGCTAAACGGCGCCGTGAACGATTTTATACTTCCCTATCGCATGAGCGGCGCGGCCATGCCCGCTTCAACCGACGTTGGCGACGTGAGCCAAATATGCCCCACCGCTCAGCTTGGCACGGTCACCTGCGCGGCGGGTACGCCCGGCCATTCATGGCAGATGGTTGCGCAGGGCACGCTCCCGCTCGCGCACAAGGGCATGCTAAACGCAGCCGAGATACTCGCGCGCGCGGCAATACGGCTCATAAACGAGCCTGAGCTCGTGAAAAGAGCCAAGGAGGAGCATGAAAAGCGCTCCGGCGGCGCAAAATACGTTTCACCCATACCCGATGGCGTAAAGCCACGGGCGATAAACGAATAAAATAACGGCGGGGGAAAAATCCCCCGCCGCTATTTTTATGCGTAATATTTCTCGCCTATGCTTGATCTTATGCCATTCCAATAGCCATCGTAATGTATCTTCACCCTGTATGACTTATTCGTGGAGGAGACGGTGAAATAAATCACCGCGTCGTCCTCGGAGCCGTTGAGGTGATACACCTTTGCCACATCGTCACCCAATCTCACGCTTACGCATTCGCCGTCAAGGTCGCCCTTTGTGAATACGCATATTGATATTTTATCCGAATAGCCTAAGTAATAGCCAAGCTTTTTGCAGCCGTCCGCGGACAGCTTGTGCTCGCCGTCTTCCTTTTCAACGTATACGCCGTCCGTTGAATTTGCGGCCGCTATGCACACGCTCATTTGATTTAAATATTCGTCCGTAATGCTCCCTGAGCTGAGCACGAACACAACATAGCCAATAAGGCCCACTATAACAAGCGATATAACGCATATAGACGCCACCTTGAATATTTTTCCCATAACAATCCCTCCAAATCAAGCCTTCTTTAGCTATAGTACCACCGGCGCGAGGAAAAGCAAAGCGGCGCGGCGAGCAATATATTATAAACGTTTTCTTTTTATAAGCCCGTCGAGGGTTTCAAAGAGGAGGCGCGGCTCTATAGGCTTTGCAAGGTGCCCGTCCATGCCCGCGTCCTTTGACTTTTGCACGTCTTCGGCAAAAGCGTTGGCGGTCATCGCCACTATAACGACGGTCTTTGCATCGTCGCGGTTTCTCAGCGCCCTTATGGCTTGAGTGGCCTCAAGCCCATTCATAACGGGCATGCGAATATCCATAAGCACGGCGTCGTAATAGCCCAAAGCGGATTTTGCGAACGCGTCAAGCCCCAGCTTGCCGTTTTCAACGCAGTCGACTATGCAGCCCCGCGCGCGGAGCAGCCTTACGGCTATTTCCGCATTGAGCGGGTGATCCTCGCAAAGCAGTATGCGCGCGCCGTCAAGCGCGTTAAACTCCGGCTGCTCAGGCTTTTTGGGCGCTTCATCGAGCTTTGCGCGCTCAAATCTAAGCGTGACCGTTATGCTCGTGCCCTCGCCTCTTTTGCTTTTAACGGCTATGGTGCCGCCCATCATATCAACAATCCTTTTCACTATTGCCATGCCAAGGCCGGTGCCGTCATAGCTGCTGTCAACGCCATGCTCCTGCGCGAACGGCTCAAACAAATGCGGAATAAATTCCTCGCACATGCCTATGCCCGTATCCTCTATGGTGAAGCTGTCCGTAACGGAGGCCGCGTCCTCGCACACCCTTGTTATTCTATATGTTATGCGTCCGCCCTCCGGCGTAAATTTCACCGCGTTTGAGAGCACATTCACAAATATTTGCTGCAAGCGCACCTTATCGGTTATAACCGGCACTATTCTTACGCAGCTTGAAAATGTGAAGCTAAGCCCTCTTTCATCTATAGTAGGCTTAACCGTGGCGAGCACCGTATCCAAAAACTCGCGGCTGTTGGTGGGCGCCATGTTGAGCGAAAACTGCTGCAGCCCGATTTTATTCATATCGAGAACATCGTTTATGAGGTTTAAAAGATATTTGCCCGAACTTTCCATTTTTATGAGGTTATCGCGCACCGTATCGGACAGCTCCTCGCTCAAGGTTAAGTTGATAAGCCCTATTATGCCGTTCATGGGCGTGCGCATATCATGGCTCATTCTGGCGAGAAAATCGCTCTTGGCGACGTCCGCCGCGTGCGCCTGGCCTTCAAGCTCAAGCCTTTGGGTTATATCCCGCCCAATGCCGTATAGGCCGATCACCTCGCCCGATTGATTTTTTATCGCGTATTTGCTCGTTGAAGTAAAGCGCTTGCGCCCGTCCTTTTCGGGTATCGGCTCCACATAGCCCACAACCGGCATGCCGCTTGCTAATATGCGCCTATCGTCGCCCGTATATCTATCGGCAAGCTCGCTTGTAAAAAGGTCATAGTCGCTCTTGCCCGGTATTTCCTCCGCCGGCATATTTACAAGCTCCGCGAAGGGCTTTGACGCGGCCACATAATTGAGCGATATATCCTTGATGAACATTAGATCCGATGTGCTTTGCAAAAACGTGCTCATCGCGTCAAGCAATATTTCCTTACTCATTACAGAGTACTCCTTTTATGGTATATGTATTATTATACCAAATTCGCTAATAAAGCGCAAACAAATAAAAGGCGCATGCAGCATGCGCCTTTTATTGAGCGCTTTTTTACGGCGCTTCAATATAGCTTGTCAGGTTTTTGAAATCCAGCGTTTTAAGTATGAGCCGCATATCCTCATCGGGCAGCGCCGCTACGCCCGCCTCCTCCTCCTCAGTGCCGATTCCTTTCACAGTGATGAGCTGCGCCTTCTTTTTCCCGTCGCTATATTCGGCTATCATATACTGCTGGCCTTCATATTCCTTAACCAGCGATATGCCGCTAAGCGACAGCTCGAAACGCTCTCCCGCGTCAGAGTCTATCTCGAAACCCGAATCGAATGCCGAGCCTACTACATTCACACGGAAGCCGTCGCCATTGGCATTTTTATATGTCAATGACATGAACGAAAGCTTGGCGCCGGGATTTGGCATGGGAAAGTCATATATTTCGCCGTCCTTAAACGTATCCGGCTCATACGTCACAGTATCCGTCCCATCATAGATATATTGACCCGCCGAAGTGTCGCTCACCGCCATTATTCCTCCATAATAGAGCATGCTGTTCACATTCATGGCGCAAAGGGAGTATTCGCCTATGGCATTTGGCAGCTTGAGCCCCGGAACAAACACTTCAAGCTCCTCCGCCGTTCTTATAGTGGGCGTGCCGAAATAGAGCGCGAGCATACTGCCGTTTATGCGCTCGCAATAGGCCTTGCCGCCGGAAAGCGCATATTTCTCGACGTACTCGGCGCGCTTTTTTTCATAATTTTCAGAGCCGAGGTCAATATAGCTTCCGCTTGGCGCGCCGCCGCCGGTTTCAAGCGCGCCGCCCGCATTCGTTTCCGTCGCTTCCACAATTATTTCAGCGTCCGCTTCGGCCGATAAATACGCGCTTATCATATCGGCAACAGCCGCTATCGAGCGCATATCAAGCGCGTCCACAGCGTCCATATTCGAGTGGACGGCGGCGTTGAAATAGTCCACATTGGAAACCGTGCAGGCAAATGTGTTCTGCGCACCGGAAAACATGGCGCTGTCGCCCGCATAGCTTTCATTTATAACGCTGACGTTCTGAGCATGCGGCGCAACGCTTTTGGCGAGTGCCATATCGCTCGGCGCCTGCGCGAATATGGCGGTTTTTGCGTCCTTTAGCCCTACGCAGTCCACATTGATATATTTAACGCTTTCATAGCGCCCGGCTATCGCCTCCACAAAGGCTTTCGAGCCGCCAAGGCCCGTTTCCTCGCCGTCAAAGAGCACGAATATCACGTCCGCGCCCGCCTTGCCGCCGCTTTTGGCATATTCCCTCGCCGCGCCAAGCACCGCCGCCACTCCCGAGGCATTATCATAGGCCGAAGGATAGAGCGCCTCGCCGCACACGCCGCAGCCATCGTAATGCGCGCCCACTATGCAGGCGCTTTTGCCGTCAGTCCCCTTTATAACGCCCGCAACATTGCGCGCGAAGCCTTCCGAAACTGATTTTTTGGCGTTAAACTCTATCATGTTTCCATCAGCCGTGGCGAGCGCGTAAGCCTCGCGCGTGAACTGCAACATAACGCCGCCCTCGCGCTTTAGCGCATACATTGTTATACTATTAAACTCATCGCCTGTGATTATGGCTACGCGATCCTCTCCGCCGCTTAAATACGCGGACGCGTCCGCCATCTCCTCGCCCGCGTCCAGCGCAAAGCCTTTCACATTGGCCTCGCCAAGCCCGCCAACGCCCGCGCGAAACTCAATGTCCGTGCGCGGCAGGCTATACACATAATCGCGTCCGGCGACAAGCGTTTTTTCCTGCGCGGAACCAAGCCCGTGCGTTATGAGTTTGAGCTGAGCGCCGGTGGACGCAATATCGGCCACATTCTGCTTATATTCCTGATAGTAGCCCTCAAAAAACGGCTCTATCCCCGCGTTTAAAAGCTCCGCCGCGATAAGCTCCGCCGCAAGCAGGCTGCCCTCGCTGCCCGTGAGGCGGCCCTGCATTTTTTTATTCGTGAGCGTTTCCATAACCGCGCTTATATAGTCCTCGCCGGTCTTTTGCGATATTGGCGTCACACCGCTTGAGCACGCGAGCACGCTCAAGGCGAGCGATAGCACGATAACGAGCGCCGTGACGCTTCTTAGCGCGCGGGGCAGGCTCGCTATGCGCGCTATCCTCTCCCTCAGCTCGCGCTTGGAAGCGGACATGGACGTTGTAAGCATAAAAATCGAATTGCGCATTACGCTACCCTCCTATCTATAATATCGAGCAGCGCCATGCCGTAAGCGCGGCGCTTTCGCTCGTCCAGCAACTGGGTTGCCCGCGCGTCGCACGCGAGCTCGCAGTCCGCGCGGCTTCTAAAAGCCGCGAGCCACACAAGGGGATTGAACCAATGCATTGCTATGCATATATTTCTTGTCAGCGCCGTCCATTGGTCGCCCGCGCGATAGTGGCAAAGCTCGTGTTTTAGCACAAACGTGAGCGTGCTCTCATCTTTGAGCGCCGCCTCGTTTATGAGTATGCGCGGCCGAAAATAGCCGCAAAGGCACGGCGAGCCGAGTCCCTTCATAAGATATACGGGCAGCGCGCAGCTTATATCGAGCCGCTCGCTATTCCTTCGCGCCAGAATATAGAAGCGGGCGTTTACATATATCATGTATGCAAACGCAAGCGCGGCGCCGCACAGCCACACTATGAGCGCTATATCGCCCGCGCTCAACTCCCCTGCCGCTGAAATACCGGCCGTCTGAGGCGCTATTGCCGGCATTTCATAAGGCCGCGCCGGAGAGCTCGCCGCGGCGGCCTCTCCGGCTAAAGCACCGGCCGTCACTATGGGCGCTTGCGCGTGAACCGGCAAAGCCTGCGCGCCGCCAAGCGCAGCTCCCCCCTTATCCGGCAAAAGCCGCATTAGCGAAAGCTCGCTCTCAAATGTGAAGGGCAGCATGAGCCGCAGGGCGGGCAAAAGCCACAGCGCATATCTCGCGCGGGGCGACACCCACCTTTTTGTGAGCCTGCCCGCGAGCAAAAGAAACATTATCAGCACAGCCCCCTGCGCACTCATAGTAAATAGAAGCTTCATTCACCCTTCTCCCCTCCCTCGTCGCGCTCTAATAGCCTTCTAAGCGCGGCCATTTCCTCATCTGAAAGCTCTCCTGCCGCGCGCGCGGCGGACTGCACCATTAAAAGCACATTGCCGTTGTACACGCGCTTTAGCACGTTCTCCGTCTCACGGCATATAGCCTCGTCCTTATTTATCAGCGGCTTATAAAGCTTGGGCTTTACGTCCACTATCTCTATCGCGCCCTTTGCCTCCATGCGCTTTAGGTATGACATTACCGTGTGCTTCGTCCAGCCGTTTGGCGCGCACGCCGCATCGCACAACTGCCTGAATGTGCATGGCACGTTATCCCATATAAACTGCATGAGCCGCCATTCGGTATCGGCAAGCTGAATGTGTTCCGCCATTTTCTCGCTCCTTTTGTTAATCATTTGATTAACAAAAGAATAGCATAACGCCCATAAACTGTCAATAGCTATCGCTCTCGCAAAAACATTTTTGACTTTTTATCATTTATACTTGACATAATATCATTAATACTTTATACTTTGTCGCATAGAATAAATGTGAGGTGATTTGTATGAGCAGTATGGCAGCCGTTATTATCATGGGAGTATTCACGCTTATAATGGTCGGCGTAATGGTATTTATGGTGATTAAAAACTATGGCAGCGGCGATATGCGCGAGTTTGACGAGAGGCAGAAGCTCGCGCAGGGACAGGCGGCGAAGGCGGCGCTTTTCACGATAATTATTTACATATTTGCCGTAGGACTATTCGACGTGTTTAACGAGGTTATGTGGGCGCCGTTTATAATAGAGGGCTTCATCGGCATAGCCCTGGGGCTTAGCGTTTACGCTTCGGTGTGCATATTCAAGGACGCTTATGTGGCCGTGCGCGTGAAGCCCGCGCGAATGCTGTTGTTTATCGGCGGGATATGCATTACGAATATGGGGATATGCCTGCCATTTTTCTTTAAAGGCTCAAAAGGGTTTGTTACGGACGGTCTTTTAAATATTCATTCGATGAATCTTATATGCGCGATTATGCTTTTCATCATATTCTGGGAGCTTGTTGCGAAGATATATCTAAACAGGATAGAAGAGGCGCGCGGGAAATGAAAAATTTACGTTTGAAAAGCGCGCGCGCGGCGCAGGATATGTCGCAGCAGGAGCTGGCGCAGGCGGTGGGCGTATCGCGCCAAACTATAAACGTTATCGAAATGGGCGACTACAATCCCACGATAAAGCTCTGCATTGCTATATGCAAGGCGCTTGGCAAGACGCTCGACGAGCTATTTTGGGAGGGTTGACAATTTTTCAAAGCGATAGATCGCATACCCTATCACCTTTGGAGGGCGAGCTATACGGACTGCGCGTTTAAAACCGCCGGGGGCGCGCTAAAAGTGCGCCCCCAGACTGTAGATAAACCCCGGGATTTATAATCCGGCTTCGGCGGCATGTACGCCGAAACGGATG
>CAZZNN010000100.1:1942-7844 GCA_964655605.1 uncultured Oscillospiraceae bacterium | reverse complement strand
TAAGGCAATCGAGAGCTATGAGCGCGGCGGCGGTAAGCCCGGTCAAGCCCGTCGAGGCGGTTGCGTCCAATCAGGAGACGGCCGTAAAGAAGCCTATAAGCATAGACGCATTAAACGAGAGCATAGGAGCGCCTATTGCGCTCGATATTTCCGATAAGGTTTTAAACAGCATATCAAGCATAGGCCGCAGCCAGACGGCGTACAGCGTGCAGGAAGCCGTAACGGCGGCGCACGCGAGCTCCGGCGAAGCGGCGCCCATTGAAAAGGATATGTATCCCTCGCTCGCGGAAGCGTTTTCGAGCAACATAAACGACGCTAATTCCGCAAGGGACATAGCCAGGAACGTATCTCAAAAGATAAAATCGAATATGGATATAGCCTCGCTCACCGCCATGCTCAACGTGCAGCGCGGCAATGTGGCGAACATACTCATGGGCAATGAGTGAAACTAAAATGAACTGCGACGCCGAATTTATGGCGCTGGCGCTCACACAGGCGAAGGAGGCCCTAAAAAAAGGCGAGATACCTGTTGGCGCGTGCGTTGTGAAGGACGGCGCCGTTGTTTTTTCAGCGCACAATCAAACCCGAGAGAGCAAAAGCGCCATGGCTCACGCGGAGACGCTCGCGCTTGAGGGCGCTATGCGCGCTTTAGACGCGAGCAGGCTAGACGGATGTACGCTTTATGTAACGCTTGAGCCCTGCCCAATGTGCGTGGGCGCGGCGCTGGTGTCGCGCGTGAAGCGCATAGTTTTCGGCGCTTACGAGCCGCAAAGCGGCGCGTGCCGCTCCAAGGTGGATCTAAGCTGCTGCGGGATACATCATATCGAAGTATACGGAGGCGTCAGCGAATCAGAATGCGCCGCGCTTCTAACAGACTTCTTTGAAGCCCGGCGCCCGCATGCCGAGCCGAGGGCTTCTCAAATATCAAAAAGCGATAAAGCTGCGCAATGAGCTTCGTGCCGGTGGGCGGGCAGGCCGCGTCGTCACACACCGCGAGCTGCTTTGCGAAGTCGTTGTCAACCCAGTTGATATTCTGTATGAGCGTCGATATTCCCTTTTCAACATTTGAAACGCTGACGTTAAAAAATTCGGCTACGCTGGGATAGAGCTCGCCCTTAACATTGTCTAGCAGCGCGGCGTCCTCAAAAACGAAGCAAACAGACCTTGCCAAATATCTATACCCTATGTAGCCCGGCGACGCGCCTAATTTAATGAGATACCTTTCGATCCTTTGCCTGGTTAGCATATATCCCCCAAAAAAGTAACGTGAACAAACCGCCGCTGACGGCGTTATGCTGATGATTTGATTTTATCTGCCTTAAAATGCTGTGTTTTTCACCTTACATGCATATTATCATGCGGGGTCTTGCCGTCAAGCGCTGATAAAATTATCGACACGCGGCAACACAAAAAAAGTAAAAAAATGGCGGCCGGGCATTGACCCGACCGCCGTTTGCGCGCGTAACGCTTATGCTTTATACGTTAATTCAACTATCTTCAATATTATCTCGTATGTCTTTTCAAGCGAAGCTACGGGGATATATTCAAGGCAGCCGTGATAGTTTTCGCCGCCGGTGCAGATATTGGGGCAGGGAAGCCCCATTTCCGTGAGCCTTGCTCCATCGGTGCCGCCGCGTATGGGGCTGACTATGGGTTCAACGCCAACGGCCTTCATGGCGGCCTTTGCGGTGTCTATGAGATACATGTGGGGAAGTATTTTCTCGCGCATGTTGAAATAGCTGTCCCGGAGCACCAGCTCAAGCGTGCCCTCGCCGTATTTGTGATTTATATAGCTTGCGGCGGCCTCCATGAGCTTTTTCTTCGCGGTGAACTTAGCCATATCGTGATCGCGGATGATATAGTGCATTTTGGTCGTCACAATATCGCCCTCGATTTCGGTGAGGTGGATAAAGCCTTCGTAGCCCTCGGTGTATTCAGGACGCTGCGCGCAGGGCATCATGGCGTCGAATTCCTCGGCCACATGCAGGGAGTTGAGCATTTTGTCCTTCGCGCTGCCGGGGTGTATGCCAACGCCGTGGAAGGTGAGGAATGCGCTCGCGGCGTTGAAATTTTCGTATTCAAGCTCGCCTATGGTGCCGCCGTCAATGGTGTAGGCCATGTCCGCGCCAAATTCTGGTATGGAGAATTCCTCCGTGCCGTTGCCCACCTCCTCGTCGGGCGTGAAGGCTATGCAGATTTTGCCGTGCTTTATCGAGGGATCGCTTATAAGTGTTTCAGCAGCGGCCATTATCTCCGCAACGCCCGCCTTGTCGTCCGCGCCCAAAAGCGTTGTGCCGTCGGTGACGATAATATCCTGCCCGACGTACCTTGTGAGGTTTGGGAATGTGACGGGGTCTATTTTGAGCCCGTTTTCAAGCGTCAGCGCGCCGCCTTCGTATTTTACTATGCGCGGCTTCACATTTTCGCCGCTCGCGTCGGGCGAGGTGTCTATATGCGCGACGAAGCCGAGCGCTTTTTCGCTCTCGTAACCCGCGCTCGCGGGTATGGAGCCGTAAACATAGCAGTTGTCCGATAAACGCGCGTCCTCAACGCCCATGGCCTTTAGCTCGTCAAGCAGCATTTGAGCAAGCCTGAATTGCTTGTTGGTGCTCGGCACCGCGCTCACTTCCTCCTTGGATTGCGTGTCTATTGCGACATAGCTTAGGAATTTGTTCAATACTGAGCTCATTTAATTATTTACCTCCGTGATATTATGTTGCTGCAAAGCGTCGCCGCCATAGAGCAATTTGTCAAAATCGCCCGCAGGCATCGGCTTTGCAAAATAGTAACCCTGAATAAAATCGCACCCGTTGGCGCTTAAAAAATCCACCTGCTCCTTGGTTTCAATGCCCTCGGCAACTATTTTCATGTTGAGCTGCTTGGCAAGGCTTATAGTGCTTTTTATCACTGTTTCGCTGCGCTCGCGGCTGTCGGAATCGCCAAAGAATCCACGGTCGAGCTTAACTATGTCGAGCGGCAAATCCTTTAGGGAGTTGAGCGAGGAATAGCCGGTGCCAAAGTCGTCCATGGAAACATGGAAGCTAAGCGCGCGAAGCTGCTGTATGGCGGTGAGAAGCACGGTCTTATCATCGAAGAACGCGCTCTCTGTGAGCTCGAACTCAATGGCCGAGTGCGGCAGCGAATATGCGTCAACAATGCCCGCAAGGTCGCTTATTATGGTTTTAACGCTCAAATGCGAGCGAGAGATATTGACTGACACGCACACAAGCTCGCGCCCCGCGTCGAGCCACTTGCGCTGCAAGGCGCACACAGCGTCGAGCATATAAAGGTCGAGCCTGATGACCATATAGTTTTTCTCAAAAAGCGGCACGAACTCGCCGGGCGAGATGAAGCCGAGCGTGGGCGAGATCCAGCGCACAAGCGCCTCCGCGCCGCCTATGCGCGCGCCGTCGGAGGTGTATTTGGGCTGAAGATACACATTGAATTGCTTTTTGGCGAAAGCCTCCTCAGCGGCGGCCTCAAGCTCGCGCTCGCGCAATATGGTCTTTCGCATTTCATCATCGTAATAGCCGATGAATTTTTCGCGGTTGCGCTTTATAGCGTCCTTGGCAAAGCCCGCGCATATAGCCGCGCGCTCTATGTCGTCGTCCGCCGCGGTAAGCTCGTATATGCCGAAGGAAAAATGCAGGTTTGGCACGTTGAAGGAATTGATGAGCCGCGCGTTCAGCTCATAAAGCCTTGCTTCAAGCTCCTGCTGCGAATCGTAGAATACGAGCGCGGAAAATTCGTCGCCCGCAAAGCGCGCTGTAAGCTCTCTTAGGCACACAAAGCCCGTGAGTATACCGTTTACGCGCCTTAGCATATCGTCCGCGTAAGCGGTGCCGTAAACGTCGTTAAGTATGCGGAAGCCGTCTATATCGAATAGCACCAGCGCCCATTTTTTGTCGAAGCCGCGCCGCTTGAGCTTTTTAAGCAGCTTGTCGCCATAAACGCGGAAGCGAAAGCGGTTTGCGCCGCCCGTGACGGGGTCGGTGTAGGCGACGCGCGCGAGCCGCCTGTTTGAAACGCCCTGCGCTATTATGAACCACATAAGCAATATGAATAATACGCCAAGCACCACAACCATAGTTAGCACCGTGTCTGAAAGCGTGGCGAGAGTCTCCGGTGAAAACGCGGCGGTCTTGCCGGCCAGGAGCGTATATGTGCTATCGCCCACGGTGAAGGTTTTTTCAAACCAAAGCAGCTTGTTGCGCCCGTAGAGCGCGGCGAACTGGGTGATTATCTTGGCGATGTCGCCCAATTTTCCGTTTTGCATTCTTGCGCTGAAGGAGCCCGGCGACAGGCCGGCGTCGGAAATGGGGGCGGGAGCGTTGGCGGGGGTGAGCTCCGGCAGGTCTATGAGCGTGCCGGCGTCAAGCTTCGCGCCTTCAAAGGCGCTTGTGAGGTCGTCGTCGGTAAAGGCTTCCCAATAGGAGGCTATATCGTCCCACTTGCCGGTGTAAAGCCCGGCCTTGGATATTTCGTCGTAATCGAAGCGCTCGCCGGGACGGCCCGCGCTGTAGACCACGTTTTTTTCATCGTCGAGTATGTAGTAAATATTCTCGTGAGACGCGCCAAGGCCAATGTTTTCATCTGATTTGGCGAGCTTGAGAACGAGCTGGGAATCGGTTTGCTGCGGCTCGGCGTCGCGCTCATAATCGCATTTTTGCTCGAGCAGCATAACATAGGAATCAACCTTTTCCGAATAGAGGTCGCATTCCTGCTTATAGCTCGACACTGTTGAGCGGATTATAAATGTGCAGCCCAGCGCGAACGCGGCGCAGCCAAGCAGCGTAACGAGCAGCACAAGCGGCCATATTTTGGCTTTTTTATAGGGACGCGCGTTCTTTCTCGCCCGTCTTTGCTCGCGCGCTGATATATGGTCCTGCTGTGCCATAAGCCTACCTCCAAGCGAATATCAATTTCATTATAGCACGGCGAAGAAAGGAATGAAATATGTAAATAAGCAAAGCGGGGTCAGGGCGGTGGAGAGAGCGCGGCACGGTGTTGCACAGATGCTGTTTGAAGCACTCCGTAGGGTACGGCAATGCAACGCATTGACGTACCGCAGTGCTGCACGAACGCCGCTATGTATCGCAAAACGGCGGGGTGGCGCCACCCCGCCGCATTACATCGATATTGAGAAAGTTTAACGGCTGCGCGGTTTACGTATTTATATTCCTCTTTGCCGCTTCCTCTCTCCTGCGCTTTTCAAGCACCCTCTGCCGTCTGCGCTCCTTTTCGCGCTTGGTTTTCACCGTCACGAATATGAATAGGCCGAGGAAAACCACGCACAGCCCGCATACCGCATAAAATATCGCGGGCGTTATCGCGCCGGGCTTGGCTTGCGCTTCGGGCGCAGGGTCGGACGGCGTCGCGTCCAATGCGGGCGCTGGCGTGGCCGCAGGCGGCGTAAATTCCTCTACAACAGGGCGGGCGGGCAGCACGGCGTAGCGCTGGAGCGATTCGTCCTCCTGATTATAGTAATAATAGCCTATCTCGCCGCTTGGATTGCGCGCGTAAATGAGATAAACGCTGCCCTGCGCGTCCTCGCTCACCCACGCCTTATATTCCTTTTCGTCTATCGTGAGCGAAGTTTCCTCAAAGCCCGTGGGCGCGGCCAAAGTGCCGTCCGGCTCGAGTATTATATAGGATTTTGATACGCTTGATATTGTTTTATAAGGATATAGCATGTCCCTCGCGGTATCGAAGATATAATAGCCCGCGTTCTCGCCATTGGCATTTGAAAGATAAACGAGCGTTGGCGCGTCTGAATCCTTCACCTGCGCGCCCTTGACGGTCTCGCCGTGATAATCTATATCCGCCTCGCTGTAGCGCGACGGTATGGTAACATTTTCAATGCTGCGCCAAATAAACATATCCTCGGAGATGCCCTGCACGT
>CAZZNN010000100.1:0-1842 GCA_964655605.1 uncultured Oscillospiraceae bacterium | reverse complement strand
GTAACATTTTCAATGCTGCGCCAAATAAACATATCCTCGGAGATGCCCTGCACGTATTGCGCCTTAACGACTATATCGGCGGCGCTGTAGTCTATAGGGGCGGGCTCAGGCTCTTTGGGCGCGGGGGTTATGGCTATTTCAACGCTCGCCGCGCTCGTGTCGAGCGCCTTGCCGCTGTAATCCAAAAGACTCTCAAGGGCAAAATCTATCTTCGCGCTGCCCTCGCCCGTGGCCGTAAAGGTGACGCTCGCGGTGAGGCTGCTTGCGCCGTCCTTTTGAGCCGAATACATCGCAAAGCGTCCGTCCGACGCGCCGCCAGCGCCTTCCTCAAAGGAAAGGAGGCTTGCGTCGTAGGTGAAGGTGCCTTGGGCGACGGATAGCTTGTCGCCAGTAACGGTGAGCGTCACCATCACCGTGTCGCCCTCCTGAACAGTCGCCTTGTCCGCCGTGGCCTCAATGGCCGCGAGGACGGGGAATGCCGCCATTATTATTGTTAGCGCTATTGCGAGCGCGAGAAATCTTTTTTTCATATTTAGGATCCTCTCTTTCGGCTTATGGTTTCATCGCCGCACAGGCTGCGCACGAGATACACAAGGTCGCTTGCGTCCACCTTGCCGTCGTGATTGACGTCGGCGGCTTCATAATAAGGCCCCGTGAGTATGCGCGAGCGTATGAGATAATTTTGCAGCACGTCCGCGTCGGCCTGAGTGACGCCGCTTTCGCCGTCAAGGTCGCCATAGACGATTATCGGCAGGTCGAACATGCTGTTGCCCTCATCGTATGAGGTGCGCACAAAGTCGCCCGTGGTAACGCCGCCTGTTTCCTTGAGCCTGCCCTTTGAGGTGACTATTGTGAGCGAGCCGTCGGACTTGAGCGCATCTAGCAGCTCGTTTGCCTTTGTATTGGGCTTTATGCCGCTTACGCCCCATTCGTTCACGCGATAGTCGTCGCTTGAAAGGCGGGGCGCGCTCTGCCATGTGCCAACGGTGTTGAGCCTGGTGTCAACATAGTAAAATGAGAGTATATCCGCATACCCCTGCCCGTCGCGCGCGCGCTGCTGCGCCCCGCGCTGGCTGAGGCCAACGCCGTGGCCGTAGCGGCGCATGGTGAGGTTCCAGCCCGAATAATCAGTGCCTGCGACGGTTTTTTCCGCGCGCTCGGCGCCGCGCATTCTAAGCGTATATGTCTTTGCGCCAAAAGCGCCGGTGGTGTTTTGGGCTGAGTCAAAGAGCAGCTCCTTGAGCGTAAGCGTCACAGTCACCTGCCCCGCGCTCTTATCCGCCTTTTCAACCTCAAGCGTAACGTCCGCAAGCAGATAACAGCGGCTCGGCTCCGTGTAATCGGACGAGTGCGGCTTTACGCTCACCGTGCCCAAAAGCGTTACGTCCTCGCCCGCAGCCTCGCACGCGCCCTTTAACAGCAGCGAGTAAACCTCCCTGTCCATGGCGCTTATCGTGCTTTTATTATATTCTCTTGGTATGAACGCGAAATATTCCATGCTTGAGGCGTTCTTTAAATCATAAGGGTCGTCTACATTAACATAATATGGATAGTCCTCGTCCCAAACATTTGATGTGCGCTCGGTCTGCCCGCCGTTTGACGAGGAATAGAACGCCTCGATTATATCGCCGTCGTATGTGAGCACCTTGCCAGCCGTTGCGTCAACAGCCGCTATGGCGCGCACATTCTTGCTCGCGAAGCCGCAATACACCTGATCGTTTGAGGTGTCGCCAAGGTCGTAGGAGCGGGTGGCATAGTTGGAGCACTTCGCCATTGCGTAACTGCGCGCGCACACCGCCTGCGCCATGAGCGCGTCTATGGGGAAGGAATTGCTCATTTCAT
>CAZZNN010000099.1:0-7894 GCA_964655605.1 uncultured Oscillospiraceae bacterium | reverse complement strand
GGATTATAAGTCAAGGGCGCGGCCCTTGACAATCCCGGGGTTTATCGACAGTCTGGGGCAAGCGATTTATGCGCTTGCCCATTTTTTTACTGCCGCATTTTGCCTGATTGCAGCCTCCGGGGGCTGCGCCCACTAGGTTTTTACCGGCAGCTCTATGCTTACGCAGAATGTTCCCGCTTCCTCGCTCGCTGAAAAGCTGCCGCCGTGGAAGCGCATGAGCTTTTCGCAGGTCTTTATGCCAAGGCCGGTGCTTTCAACGCGGCCGCGCTCGGATTTGATTTCGTTAACTATAGTTATCCTTACCCGCATGCCATTGCTCGCGCGCATTGCGTCCTCAAAGGCGCACGCTATTTTTACCGGCGAGTTTTTGGCGGCATATTTTTTGATATTTCCAAAAGTATTCTCAAACACGCGCTGCATAAGCTCCGTTGAGATATGCGCCACCGCGCGAAACGGCTCGCACTCAACGCTCACTAAAAAGCCTGCCACCTCAAGCTCAAAGGCATTCTCCGAAATCATCTGGGATAGATAAGTCCATATATCCACAAGCTCAGAGGGCGTATTGCTCCAATCCGAGGCGTAGACAAGGAAATATTCAAAAAGCTTATCTGAAAGCTGCTTTATTCGATAGCCCTTTTCCCTGCTGCTTTTGATGAAATGCGCAAGCTGCGCGGCATTTTCATATTTGCCCAGCTCCATAAGGTCTAAATAGCCCAAAAGCGATGTGAGCGGGGTGCGCAAATCGTGCGACATGGCGGTGATGAGCTCGCGATTGGCGCTTTTCGCCTCCGTTTCGCCCTGCTGCCGCTCCAAAATGGCCTTTCGCATATCGTCTATGCCGCGCGCCAGCTCGCCAAGCTCGTCGCCGCCCATAACCGTTATAGGATATGTAAGGTCGCCGCCCTCAAGTATGGCCGCCTCATCTGTGAGCTTTGACAGATAGCGCAGCTTTTTATTCACAAAAAGCGCCATGAGCAGCAAAAAAAGCACAAGCCCCACCCCCGCGCTCGCCCAATCGGCGGCGCTGTAATACGCAAAGGAGCGATAGCTAAACAGGATAACATACGCCTTGCCATCGGAAAATTGCAGCGTATAGTCGTAGCTGTCGTCAAATTCTATATATTCGGCTACGTTTAGCTGCGCGCCGTGCTCGAAGGCGGAGTCGTATATTTTGCCATCGTCCGTATATATAGCGAACGACAAATAATCCTCGCGCCACTCGTCAAGCTTTGCAATATCTTTTTTTGCAAGCTTATTCTTATCTATATAGCCCTGCAGGCGCAAAAGCGCCGCGTCCTCCTCGGCAAACTCAGCGGACGCAAGCTTCTCGTCAAGCGCGTTATAAACCGCGAGCCTCAGCGAAAGCGCCGCGCCCGCCGCAAGTATCAGCGAAAGCGCAGACGCTGCAAGGAGCTTAACTGCGAGCTTATTTTTCCAAAGCGGTTTTTGCCTTTTATTCAACACGATAGCCCTTTCCCCATACTGTTCTGATTATTTCGCCGTTATCATCGCCAAGCTTGCGGCGAAGATTGCGTATATGCACCATTACGGTGTTGTTGGAGGTGTAAAAATACGGCTCGTCCCACACGCTTTCATAAATATTCTGCACGGAGAATATTTTCTTGCGGTTTGTTACGAGCAAGAGCAATATTCTATACTCAATATCCGTGAGCGGCAGCTCCTCGCCAAGCCGCTCCGCCACGCCGCGCTCCGTCCTCACGCGCACGTCGCCTATGACTATATCCCCGCCGCGCACGGGCGACGCTGCTCCCGAATACACATGATAGCGCCTTAGCATGGCCTTTACGCGCGCTATGAGCTCGCTGAAGGAAAAGGGCTTTGCAAGATAATCGTCCCCGCCTACGCCAAAGCCCATGGTCTTATCCGAATCCTGCGAACGCGCGGTGAGAAAAAGTATTGGCGCATCGCTTTTGGCTCTTATTTTTTCGCACGCCAGAAAGCCGGACATGCCTGGCATCATCACGTCCAATATAATAAGATCAGTGTTTGTATCAACCTTGCTCACGGCCTCGGCGCCGTCAGAGGCTTCCACAACCCCATAGCCCTCGCCCTGCAAGAGCAGTCTCACCACCTCGCGTATTTCAGCGTCGTCGTCGGCTATGAGTATAGAATATTTAGCGTCCATGGCAAGCCCTCCGTTTCGCTCATTATACAGTAGCTTTTAACATTGCAACAGCTAAAACGGCAAAATTCAGAATTGTTAAGATTAGGTTGAGGCAAATCTTATGATTTTCGCCGTATTCTCTTTTCATAACAAAACAGAGAGGGCAATATGCAACCAACCAATGTGAAACCAATGATCTCCGTCAAGGCGCTGCGCAAGGAATATAAGGCGGGCGAGGAAACGGTGGTGGCGCTTAAAAACATAGACCTTGATATACAAAAGGGCGAGATATGCTGCATATTCGGCACGTCCGGCTCCGGCAAAAGCACGCTTTTAAATCAGCTCGCGGGCATGGAAAAGCCCACAAAGGGCGCCGTAATCATAGGCGGCGTGCCTATAGACGAGCTTGACGAAAACGAGCTCGCGGCCTTCAGGCAAACGCACCTTGGCTTCGTATTCCAATCCTATAATCTGCTGCCGAATATGACCGCGCTTGAAAACGTGGCCATGCCGCTGATGTTTCGCGGCATAGACAGGGACGAGCGCGAGCGCGCCGCCGCGACAATGCTAAAGCGCGTGGGGCTTGCGCACCGAATGAACCATTATCCCTCGCAGATGTCCGGCGGGCAGCAGCAGCGCGCCGGTATAGCGCGCGCGTTTATATCGCGCCCGGCGGTGGTATTCGCGGACGAGCCTACAGGCAACCTCGATTCAAAAACCACCATAGAGGTGATGGATATGATACGAAGCTTCGCTGTCAACTACCGCCAAACCATAGTGCTCGTATCCCACGACCCTGAAATGGCCGCCTATGCCGACAGAATAGTTACGCTCATAGACGGCGAGATAACGGGCATTAAAACAATTTCACAGGAGGAAACCAAAATTGAAAATTAAAAAAACGATGGCTGCCATCATATTTATTTTGATCATATTCTCTCTCTCGAGCGCTCTGGCCGACACGACGCCAGCCGGCGCGTCGCCAACCGACGCGCCGCCCGCGCCCACTACCCAGCCGCAAGCCGTGAACAGCGAATTCGTGATAGTGAGCTATCGCATTTTATCAGCGTCCGGCTATGCCGTTTCAAGCATACAAAAGGGCGACGCTGTGAATATAGAGCTTTTGCTCAAAAACACCGGCGTTACAGCGGCAATGCTCGGCAATATAGATAATCTTGACGTTACGAAGATAGTGGATAGCTTTACTGGCTCTGGCTATGGCTCGGCGGCGGTTGAATCGCAGCCGGACGCGCCGCTGCTTACGCGCATAGTGCTTCCTAACTGCACATATTCAGGCTCCGGCCAGAGCCTGAGGCTAATGGTTGGCATACGCAGCCTTTCCGTGCCTTATGTGCAGCTTGAGCTTGCCATACGCGAATGCAGCGAATATTCCGCGCCGCAGGCAACGCCCGCGCCCGCAATGAGCATTCCCGCGCCCGCGTTAAGGCTCAGCCGCAGCGAGGTGCCCACTCTCGCCGCGGGCGACTCGGCCACCGTGACGCTATATTTCACCAATTATGGCAGCACGCCCATGGCGGCGACGCTCGCCTATATAACCACCTCAGATGGGCTGCTGCTCATGGAGAGCGCGTCGTCATTCCCGCTTGGCACCGTAAACGCGGGGCAAAGCATTGCCCTGCCGCTAAGGATAAAGGGCGCTAAAGCAATATCGGCGCAATCGCAGTCCATACAGGCGGAGATAAAATTCAGTTATTATAATGGCGAAAGCGTTGCGCAGGGCAGCGCGACCGATAAGGTGAACATAATCGCCAAGGCGACCGAGCCGCAAACCGACGCTGTGCAGCCGGACAATCCCGCGCCCAATCTCATATTGCAAAAGTGCGATTACGGGCAGGCGCAAATAGCGGCCGGGACGGAATTTGACCTGGCGCTCGAATTTTTTAACACGAGCGACCGCAGCAGGGTTGAAAATGTCGTCATGACGGTGGAAACCGGCGACGGGCTTGCCATACGCTCCGCTTCCAACACATTTTACTATCCTGAGCTTGGCAAGAAGGACGCGCTTTCGCAAACGGTGCTCCTTCAGGCGCTGCCAAACGCAAAGCCGGGCGTACAGGAGCTTACGATAGGCTTTAAATATGAATATGTGGATAATAAAAAGCGCTCGCAGGGCACGTTTTCGCAAAAAATATCCATACCCGTATTTCAGCCTGACCGCTTTGAGATAGGCGCGCCCACGCTGCCGCAGTTAGTTGAGATAGGGCAGGAGGCAAGCATATCGCTAAGCTATGTGAACAAGGGCAAGAGCGAGGCTTCAAACGTGCAGGCGGAGCTTATAGGCGAGGTGGACGCGCTTGTGAAGCTGCAAAGCTTAGGCAATATTGAGCCTGGCAAGAGCGGCAATATAAGCTTTGTGGTAACGCCTCAGGAGGAGGGGGACATAAGCCTCAATGTGAAGCTGACATACGAGGACGCGTCCGGCGCTTTAAAAACCAAGGAAATCCCCGTCTCCTTCACCGTTTCTCAGCCCGCATACGACCCGGCTATGGACGAGGAAATTATGGTAGAGGAAGAAGCGCCCAAAATGAACATTTGGCTCATAATAAGTCTTGGCGCCGGCGGCGCGGCGATAATCGGCATAATTATTTTCGCTGCGCTCAAAAAGCGCCGTAAAAAGGCCAAGAAACACACTTGGGACGACGGCTCCGAGGCTTAACGCTATGCAAAAACGCGATCTGATAAGGGTGTGCCTGCAAAATCTATTAAGGCGCAAGAGCCGAACGCTGCTCACGGTGCTCGGCGTGATAATAGGCTGCTGCAGCATAGTGATAATGGTATCCATAGGCATTGGAATGAAGGAATCACAGCAAAAGATGCTATCTGAAATGGGGGATCTCACCATAATCACGGTTTCGCCGCGAAGCGTGGGCAAGAAGGGCGCCGCGCTCGATGATAAAATGGTGGCGAAATTTAAAAAACTGCCCGGCGTTGAGGCGGCGACGCCCAAAATATCCGGCGACGATCTCTCAATCAAGCTATACGCGGGCAGCGGCAAGCGCTATGTATGCGAATACACATCGCTTTCCGGCCTCGACGCCACAAGCGTTGAAAAGCTCGGCTATAAAATACTCAATGGCGGCAATATCGAGCAGGCAGCGAACAACTCCGTGTTGCTCGGCCAATATTTTGAATACTCTTTTATGGATACCATGCGGCCTTCGGGCTACAATATGGTTGATCTATACAGCATGTATAATGACGACGGCACTAAGGGCGAGCCGCCCGAAGCCTATTTTGACCCATTCGCCCCAAATATGGCGATGACAATGGAGGTGTCGCTCGGCGAGGGCAAAAGCCCGCTCGTTTACGAGCTAAAGCCCGCCGGACGCGTGAAGGAGGATTATTCAAAGGGCTATGAAACCTCGCAGGGCGTAATATTCGACATAAAAGCCCTGGCCGCTATTCTCGCGGACGAAAAAAACGCCTCCGGCTCCACCTCCACAGGCAGCAGGCAGACGGGCTACAGAAGCGTGCTCGTGAAGGTTTCCGATATAACAAAGGTGGCCGACATCGAAAAGAAAATAAAAAAACTCGGCTTTCAAACAGAATCCATGGAGAGCATACGCGAGCCCATGGAAAGGGAGGCGAGACAGAAGCAGCTCATGCTCGGCGGGCTTGGCGCGATTTCGCTTTTCGTGGCGGCCCTTGGCATAACCAACACCATGATAATGTCCATATCGGAGCGCACGCGCGAGATAGGCATTATGAAATCGCTCGGCTGCTATGTGAGCGATATACGCACGATGTTTTTAATGGAGGCGGGCGCGATAGGGCTTATAGGCGGCATAGCGGGAAGCGTTATAAGCGTTGCGGCTTCGTTTATTATGAACATAATTTCAATAAAGGATAAGGCGAGCGAGCTAAACGCTATGCTTGAGCTGCTCTCAACGCCCGGCAACAGCATATCCGTGGTGCCGATGTGGCTTATAGCGTTCGCAATAGTGTTTTCAATATTTATCGGCCTCGGCTCCGGCTACTACCCCGCCAACAAGGCCGTGCGCATACCCGCGCTCGAAGCGATAAAAAGCGAATAAAAAGCAGGCGTCCCATGATTCAATCATGGGACGCTTCGGCTTGTCGAAAAAGTCCTGTTCGGACTTATTCGAGGCCGCGCTTTTATTTTGCCCTATACCCCTGCTCGCGCAGCTCCGCGGCCGCGCCTTGAGCGGAGGTATATACGTATTTTTTTATTTCTTCCATGCTGTACGGACATACGCCCGTCGCCACAGTTGTGGCAATGCCCTGCGCAAAAAACCAGCAATGCGTATAAAGCCGCTTTAAGCCTTCGAGATTAAGGTTAGTGCTGGTGGCCAAATCGTTTATGAGCGGCTTGGGGTCGAGCGTGGTTAAAAGCAGCGGCCCGTGCGCTTTATTGCGCCCGTCAAGCACGAGAAAAAGAAAAAGATTCGGGTGCAGGGCGGCATACTCTATATATGCGAAAACAACGCCGTCCATGGCATACTCGCTCTCATGCATGCCCTTTATAACATAGTCGGTTACCTCTTGATCCGCAAGCTTTCTCACCGCGAAGCGCACATCGTCCATAGTGCTGAAATTGCTCATTATAGGCTGAGTAGAGCACCCCAGCTCCTTTGCTATGCTGCGATGGCTCAGGCACTCTATGCCATCGCGCTCCACAAGGGCTTTCGCCGTTTGCTCGATGAGTTCCTTTGAATATTTAAGTTTAGGCGGCATAATTTAGCACGCTCCATTCATAAAACAGTAGTTATATGTCGGATATATTATATCAAATTCGCGCTAAATCGTCAAACAAATTACCATAGTATTTTTTTAGCTAAAGTAGAGCGCCATAAGCAAGCCTAATCCTCCGAATACAAGTATACCGTATACTATGAGCGCGGAGGCGGAGCCGAGCGTAAGCTCCGCCATTTCGCGCTTATCAAGCTTTTTTATGTCGACGGGACGCGCAGTCTCGCCGAACTCGTCGAAGGCCGTCCGCTTTAAAGGGCGATAGCCGCGCATGCCGTCAATATTCATATTTGCTATCACCCTGCCATCGTCTATGAACCTGGGTTTTTCCTTACGCGAACGCATAGCGCCTCCCATTAGCTCTGCTTTGAATAAAGATGGCACGCTACCTTGTGCCCGGACTCCGCCTCAACGAACTCAGGCGCGGCCTTAGAGCATATTTCCATGCACTTTGAGCACCTGGTTCTGAATTTGCAGCCCGACGGCGGATTCGCGGGGCTTGGTATGTCGCCCGAAAGGAGCACCCTGCTCATGTGCTGGCGTGGATTTGGCACGGGCACGGCCGAAAGCAGCGCCTTTGTATAGGGGTGCAGGGGGTTGGCGAAAATATCGTCCTTCCTGCCTATTTCCACCATCGAGCCAAGATACATAACGCCCACCGTCTGCGAAATATGCTTTACGACCGACAGGTCGTGCGATATGAAAAGATAGGTATAGCCAAACTTTTGCTGCAAATCCATCATCAGATTTATTATCTGCGCCTGAATGGATACGTCGAGCGCGGAAACGGGCTCGTCGCAGATTATAAGCTCGGGATTTAGCGCCACGGCGCGGGCTATGCATATTCTCTGGCGCTGCCCGCCGGAAAATTCGTGCGGATAGCGGTTGAAATACTGGGGCTGGAGGCCGCAGTCGCGCATCACCTTCATTACATATTGCTTATATAGATTTTTGGGCACTATATTATGCTCACGCACCGCCTCCCCTATTATCTCTGAAACCGGCATGCGCGGCGAGAGGCTTGAATATGGGTCCGGG
>CAZZNN010000098.1:6117-8072 GCA_964655605.1 uncultured Oscillospiraceae bacterium | reverse complement strand
GAGCGTAGCAGGCAAAATCTGCAACCTCGAAAAAGTCCGAACAGGACTTTTTCGATAAGCCAAGGCGGGTTTTGACCCGCCCGTTTTGATGTGAAGGACGGATAATGGAAAATATGCATGGCGCGCACGACGCGCAATATATCAAAATGACGGGCACGCCCGTAAATAAGCTCATACTATCGCTTTCGGTGCCAACGGTGGTGAGCATGATGATAACCGCGCTTTATAACACCGCGGATACATTCTTTGTTTCAAAGCTTGGCACCTCCGCGACGGGCGCGGTGAGCATAGTTTTCTCGCTGATGGCGCTTATTCAGGCGGTGGGCTTTACCGTGGGCTCCGGCGCGGGCAGCCTCGTTTCGCGCCTTTTAGGCGAAAAGAAGAATGAAAGGGCTAATGAGATAGCCTCCGCCGGCCTTTTCGCGGGGCTTTTCTTCGGCACGCTCATAACCGTGCTCGGCCTTATATTCCTCGACCCCATAATGCTCCTGCTCGGCTCGACCGATACAATATTGCCCTACGCGCGCGATTACGCGAGATACATTCTCATATCCGCGCCGTTTATGAACGCATCGTTTGTGCTCAATTTCATTTTGCGCTCGGAGGGTCGCGCGAAGTTTGCAATGATAGGCATTGCGGCGGGCGGCATACTCAATATCGCGCTCGACCCGCTTTTGATATTCACCTTCAACATGGGCATAGCGGGCGCGGCGATAGCCACGGGCGTGAGCCAGCTTGTGAGCTTTGTTATTCTTCTGAGCCTTTTCCTTAGAGGAAAATCCATAACCAAGCTCACCGTAAAGGGCATGTTTTCCTATATGCGGGGCTATTGGGATATATTGAAGATAGGCTTCCCGTCCTTCTGCCGCCAGGGGCTTGCAAGCATAGCGAGCATACTTTTAAATCGCGAGGCGGCTGTATATGGGGACGCCGTGGTTGCGGCATACAGCATAGTGCTAAAGCTTTTCATGCTTGTGTTCTCGGCGTTTCTCGGCTTTGGACAGGGCTTCCAGCCCGTCGCGGGCTACAATTACGGCGCAAAGCTTTATGGGCGCGTGCGCGAGAGCTATCGCTTTACGCTCATTTTGGGCACTATTGTAATGACGGCGCTTGGCGCGGCGTTTTACATATTCGCGCCGCAGCTTATTTCGCTTTTTATCTCGGACGACCCCGCCGTGCTTGAGGTGGGCGTATACGCACTTAGGATCCAGTGCTTCACAATGCCCATTGTGCCAAGCATAGTCGCCACCAACATGCTCTTTCAATCAACGGGCTTTGCGCTCAGGTCAACTTTCCTTTCAAGCGCGAGGCAGGGGGTGTTCTTTGTGCCGCTCATACTCGTTTTACCGAGGCTTCTTGGCCTTGACGGCATACTCTTTACGCAGCCCGGCGCGGATTTTCTCACGGCCGCGTGCAGCATACCCATGGCGATAGCCTTCTTTAAAAAGCTCGGCAAGCTCGACCCGTCCGGCGAGGACGCGCTATAGCTTTAGCGTGGCGTACATCACGCCGTCAGTACCGCGTCTTAGCGCGGCTCCCGCACACAATGGCGGGAGCTTTTTTTTGCCCTCGCCAACGGGCAGGGCATAGACCGTGCCGCCCGCGCCGTCAAGCCCTATAAGGCAATAATCATGCGGCTGCCTGTAAAATGGGAGCGGCACGCGATAGAATGTGTAGGCAGGATAGGTGTTGGGCAGGGGCGAGGCTGTTTTTTCGCCCTTTAGCGTGGGCGCCGCGCGGACGGACGGGCGCAAAGGCGCGCCTTGCGCTAAGACGGGGTGCGAAAAGCCCGCCGCAAACACGTCCTCGTCGGGAAAGGGAAGGGACAGCGGCGAATGCTGTGACGCAATGCGCTGTGACGCCATGCGCTGTGGCGCAATGCGCTGTGGCGCAGCACTCTGCGCCCCGGCAGGCGCTTTTTTCGCAGTTTCAATTCCTTGATGGTGCGATTAAAA
>CAZZNN010000098.1:0-6107 GCA_964655605.1 uncultured Oscillospiraceae bacterium | reverse complement strand
TTTTTCGCGCGCGAGCGTCTGACGCCGCGCGAGGGCGCGTGTCCCTCGCTCCTCTTAGTTGCGCTGGGCAGCGCGGGCGGCGGGTCGGCGGGCTGAGGACTGGGGAAGAGCTGCTTTGCCGTGGCGAGTATACAGCCTAGCGCCTCGCTTTTAGGCGGCGGGAGCGAGTCAATGGCCGCACAAACGCTATCGGACGCGGCGTTGTTCCCGTAGGGCGGGTTCCCCTGAACCCGCGGCGCCGACTCGGCAGACGGCGCGGACGCAGCTTTGTTTGCGCGAACCGCGTCCCCGTAGGGCGGGTTTCCCTGAACCCGCCGCACCAATTCGGCAGACGGCGCGGACGCAGCTTTGTTTGTGCGAACCGCGTCCACGTAGGGCGGGTTCCCCTGAACCCGCCGCGCCGATTCGGCAGACGGCGGGGACGCAGCTTTGTTTGTGCGAACCGCGTCCACGTAGGGCGGGTTCCCCTGAACCCGCCGCGCCGATTCGGCAGCTTGTGCGGGCGCAGCCCCCTGCACGCCGCGCCCGCGGCACGCGCGGCGGAACGCTTCCATCTTATTCGCGGGAAGCGTCCTGTTAGCCTCATATATTATGTGTCCATCGGCGGCGCATACGGTAAGCGCATAAACGTCGCCCATGCTTTGGCACGCGCCCTCATAGCCTCCGTTGACCGGCGAAAGCCGCAAAGGCACGGGCGACGCGGGGTTTTCACCCGCAAGAAACGCGGCGCATGGCTCCACCGTCGGCGCCAAGGCCAATATCACCCGCGTCTTATCCGCGAGAAATTCTATCCGCACCGTGCCCGCGACCTGCGAGGACGCGGCGGCGCGCAGGGGAAGCACGCGTGTTGCCGCCATAAAATATCACCTCTGAAATATTTATGCTAATATGCGTGACGTTATGATATAATATTATGTTGAAAACCCGAAAGGAGCTTTTTTATGCCGGAAAAAGCGAAAAAGAATATATGCTCGGCGCTTGCCGCTGTGGCGACGTTTCTGCTGCTTTTCATGCTGCTGTTTATATCGCTTCGCGTCGTGATGGGCGACAGAGGCTATTATCTCGATAAATATGAAAAGCTCGATATGCAAACGCGCATAGGCATATCGCCCGAGGACTGCACGAATGCGATAATGAAGCTTATTGACTATATGGAGGGCCGCACGGATTCCATAGATCTCGATGTAAACGAGAGCGGAGTTACCGTTAGCATGTATAACGACCGCGAGCGCGCGCACATGCTCGACGTAAGGGGCCTATTTGAAGGCTTCAAGCTCGCCTTGAGCATTGGCCTGTTTATAGTGGCTGCGTGCAGCATTTGCATAAGCGTTATGATCAGGCGGGCAGGCTGGTCGCCGGCGCTGTCAAACGTGGTGGCAGGCCGAGGCTGCATGGCCGCCGTGTGGGCGTTTGCGGCGATAATACTCATTGTGGGCGCGTGGGCGCTTATTGATTTCACAAATTTCTGGACGAGCTTCCACCTCGCCTTTTTCACAAATGACCTTTGGCTTTTGAACTACGCGACCGACCGCATGATAAGGATATGCCCGGAGGAATTGTTCTTCGAGCTTATAATGCGCTTTGGCATGCTGTTTGTGGGCGTTGCGGCCGTGCTCACCACTATTGTGTGCATAATAAAAAAGCGCGGCGAAAAGGCGCTTAAAAAGGAGCGGGACGGGTCAAAGGGAGGCGGGAAATGAGCGGCTATGAGCGCGTGGCGCGCGAAAAGGCTCAAGCCTATAGAATTGGCGAAGGCAAGCGGCTTTTGCTCGCAATAGAATCCTCGTGCGACGAGACGGCGGCGGCCGTTATTGAAAACGGCTTCACGGTGCGCTCCATGGCGGTGCACACGCAGATACCCCTGCACAGAAAATACGGCGGGGTAGTGCCGGAAATAGCGTCCAGAAGCCATGTCGAGCGCATTGGCTCGGTGGTGGACGCGGCTATGAAGGACGCGGGAATTGGCTACGATGAACTCAGCGCCGTTGCGGCGACCTATGGCCCGGGGCTTGTGGGCGCGCTGCTCGTGGGGCTGAGCTTTGCAAAGGGCGTCGCCTACGCAAAAAGCCTGCCGCTCGTTGGCGTGAACCATATAAAGGGACACATCGCGGCGAATTATCTCACCTATACGGATCTGAAGCCGCCGTTTGTGTGCCTTGTGGCGTCGGGCGGGCACAGCCATATAGTTGAGGTGAAGTCATATTCTGAATATACGCTTTTGGGGCGCACCCGTGACGATGCGGCGGGCGAGGCTTTTGACAAGGCCTCGCGCGTGCTTGGCCTAAGCTATCCGGGCGGGCCTGAGCTTGAAAAGCTCGCAAAGGACGGGAATCCGCTTGCCTACAAATTCTCTGCGCCCTTTAATGAGTCCGACAGCCCGGATTTTAGCTTTTCGGGCATAAAGACGGCGCTTATAAACCTCGTACACACCGCCTCACAGCGCGGCGAGACGCTTGATTTCGCGGACGTGGCGGCGTCGTTTCAGCACGCGGTGGTGGAAACGCTCGCCAAGAAATCGGTCGCGGCGGCGCTCGCGGCAAAGAGTGGCACATTGGCTCTCGCGGGCGGCGTCAGCGCCAATATGACGCTGCGCGCGCGCATGAGCGAGTGCGCTGAGCGCGCGGGACTGCGCTTTTGCTGCCCCGATATGAAATATTGCACGGATAACGCCGCCATGATAGGCTGCGCGGGACACATAGCCCTCATGGAGGGCGAGGAGAGCGAGCTGAGCCTAAACGCTCAGCCGGGGCTGAAGCTTGTGTAGAAATGCCGCGCATACTGTTTGAAACGAATCGTAGGGGACGGCGCCCTCGACGTTCCGCCGGGTGCGCACCAGCGCCGCGTATGGAATTGCCGTAGGGCGGGGGCTTGCTCCCGCCGCCGGGTGTGCACCAGCGCTGCGTGTGGAATTGCCGTAGGGCGGGGGCTTGCTCCCGCCGCGATACAGCGTCCCCCTTTGCCACCCCCGCCGCATGTGCGCAGTCCAAAAACATGCGGCGCGCCCATTCCGCACTTGCCGCCCTGCGTGGCGGCCCCTGCCAGCACTTGCCCCCGTTTGAAATCCCCGCCTCCGCCCACCAAAATATATCTTGCTTTTTTTGGTGGCAGCAGATATAATCATAAAGCTGTATTCATAAAATCGGCTGCGTATGCGGCTTTTTTACTAATTGAAAAGAGGTGTGAACGATGCTTCAAACTTATCAGCCCAAAAAGAGACAGCGCAAAAAGGTGCATGGCTTCCGTCAGCGCATGAAGACCCGTACAGGTCGCGCGGTATTGGCTCGCAGGAGACTCAAGGGGCGTAAGCGCCTGAGCGCGTAATGGGTTTATTAGGGCTCAAGGAACACGTTATTTTCACGGCAGGGGCAGCGAAATAAAAAGGTGGCGCTTGCCGTGATTTGGCGTACAATGAGATAGTATCTCCTAAGGAAAGGGAGTACCCCTTATGAAACGCAGTTACTCGCTCAAAAGGAACAAGGAATTCCGTCACACATACAGGCGCGGCGAGTCAAAGGCCGCGCGGGGCCTCGTTATAGTGTATAATCGGCGCTATATAAAGCCTGCAAAGCTGTGCGGCGCGAAAGAAGCCGAAATGCAGAAAAAGGAGCGCTCAAGGCTCAAAGTAGGCTTTTCGGTGAGCAAAAAGCTCGGCAACGCGGTCGAGCGCAACCATATTAAACGAAGGCTCCGCGCCGCATTAGACCCCATTATAAAGGCGAAAAAGGTCAAGGGCGGCTATGACGTCATATTTATTGCGAGGGAGCCGATAAAGAGCTATGATCTCCCGGCCATAGAGCGCGAGATTTACTCGCTCATAAGACGCGCGGAATTGCTGCGCGAGAATGAGCGGAAGATATAAAGTCATTTCGTGAGGCCACATAGCCCTTGGAATGGGCAAACGGAAATGAAACGCATACTTATTTTTCTCATCAACGCGTATAGGCAAGGCATATCGCCCCTGTATGCGCCCTGTTGCAGATTTACACCCACCTGCTCAAGCTACGCTTTAGAGGCGGTTAATCGGCATGGCGCGCTAAAGGGGTCTATGCTTGCGCTTTGGCGTATTGTGCGCTGCAATCCGTTTGGCAGGTGCGGCTACGATCCTGTGCCGGAGGTGTTTGAGCCGGGCAAGGCCGTCAAGCGCGCGTTCAAGCGAGTGTTCGCCCGTTTTGGAGGCGAAAAGAAACAGAATATGAAAGCGAGGGTGTCTTTACAAGATGCAAGGTGACTTTTTCTTAACTACCTGGTTCCTCGAAGCCATGAGGTGGATATATCAAAACGTGGGCAGCGTGTTCCTCACCGTGCTCATTTCAACGTTCGTGCTAAAGGGCGTAACGGTATTTTCGGATATATCAAACCGTAAATCGAGCCTTAAAATGGCTGCTATACAGCCCGAAGTGCAAAAGATACAAAAGAAATACAAGTCCGACCCGCGCAAGGCGCAGACCGAGCAGAGCAAGCTTATGAAGGAGCGCGGCGTGAGCATGTGGTCGAGCTGCCTGCCCATGCTTATCACAATGCCGCTTTTCTTCTGCTTCATAGCGGCCTTCCGCTTCTGGGGCTACGAGATGACATTAAAGCTGCTCGTGCTTCCCTCCGATGAAGCGATGGAGCTTTTCAAGAGCTTCAAATTCCTGTGGATAAACAATATTTGGCAGGCCGATAACGGCACTATGCCCGTTATACTAAATGGCTCGACCTTCCTTGACACGGCGGAGCTGCCAAAGCTTCTATATTTGAATGATACGCCGGGCGTGTGGCAAAAGCTTATCGATCTTGGCATTGCCGCCGCGAACACGGCAAATGGCGTTACAACGTATTCAATATTGACTACGGAGGCCGCCGTCGCCGCTTACGACGCGGCTATGTCGCCATTTATAAATGTGTATTCGGGCATGAATAACGGCTGGTTCATAATGCCGGTGCTTGCGGCCGGAACCAATATGCTTTCATCGTGGATGATGCAGAAAAATCAGCCGCAGCAAGCCGCCACAACGCCTGATGGGCAGAAGAACCCGATGGCGAATAACAAGCTGATGATGTATATGTTCCCGATAATGTCATTCGTCGTATGCTTGACGTCAAACGCCGCGTTCGCCATTTACTGGACGCTTTCGAGCATAATGATGATAACCATCAATCTCATATTGAATAAATTTATGCCGCGTACAAACGTTGTGGAGGTAAAGAAATAATGAAAAGGACAATAGAAGCTCAAGGCAGGTCCGTAGACGAAGCGATTTTCAGCGGGCTTGGCGAGCTTGGCATCTCGATAGACGAGGTTTCAATAGAAATAGTCAAAAGCGAATCCAAGGGCATATTCGGGCTTGGCGCGAAGCCCGCGATAGTCCGCCTCACAGAAAAGGAGCCGGACGAGGTGGTTGTGCCCGATTTTGAAGCCCTGGCGCGCAAAAACGCCGAGGAGCGCCGCAAGGAGCGCGAAAGCCGTCCCCGTGATTACGGCCGCAGCGACGAAACGCGCGGTGGCTATAACCGCGACAATCGCGACGGCCGCGACGAAACGCGCGGTTACAGCCGCGATAATCGCTCGGGCAACAGGGGCAATCGCTCCGAGCGCCCGCGCTACGATCAGCATCCGCGCACATACGAAAATGCCGCGGCGCCCGCCGCGCAAGCTTCCGACGCACCCGCGCAGGAGCTTGAGAACGCGCCTGTGCGCAGGCGCTCAGACCGCCCCCGCCGCTCCACTCGCGACGACCGCTCTCCCCGCAAGGATCTTGAGCGCAAGCTCGCCTCGGAGAGCATACTCACTGCTCCCAAGCCTGAGATAAGCTATTCCGCTTCCGGCGCGTCCGATGATAAGGCGGCGGCTTTCCTAAAGGGACTCATAGAGCGCATGAGCGTTGAGGGCAACGTGCTAATAGGCACGGTTGAGGCCGGTGAAAGCGCCACTGACGCGGCCAATGAAGCTGCCGCCGACGCGGCTGCCGCCGATGCGGTCGAAGCGGCCAAGAGCGCCGAGCAGGACGCCGCAGCTGAAGAAACCGCCGAGGGCGAAGGCGAACAGGAAAAGAAGGATAGAACTCCCACAAAGTATCTTCGCATAGACAGCGATACCATGGGCATACTCATAGGCCATCGCGGCG
>CAZZNN010000097.1:0-8108 GCA_964655605.1 uncultured Oscillospiraceae bacterium | reverse complement strand
AGGGGAAGGCTATATTTCACCGTCGCTTTACCCAAAGCAGCCTTCCCCTTGAGGGGAAGGTGTCACGCGAAGCGTGACGGATGAGGTGGCCCGCCACAGCGCACCCGTCCCGCCGCGGCGCACATCTCCCGCCGCAGCGGATGCGCCTCTCACGTCAGCTCCGCCACGCTTGCGCCGGAGGCGTCTATGAGCGCTTGCGGCGCAAGCTCTAGCTGTGCGCCGCGCTTGCCAGCGGACACGCATACCGTGTCGAAAAGCTCGCAGGTTTCATCTATAAATGTCGGAAACGCTTTTTTCATGCCTACCGGCGAGCAGCCGCCGTGAACGTAACCCGTGAGCGGCAGCAGCTCCTTTTGCAATATCATCGCTATGCTTTTCTCGCCCGCCGCCTTCGCCGCCTTCTTTAGATCGAGCGTGCAGCTAACGGGTATCACAAACACATAGCTCTTCTTCGACGCGCCCACCGTCACAAGCGTCTTGAACACCGCGTCCGCCTCCTTGCCAACAGCCCTCGCCACTTCCTCGCCGTCCGTTATATCGGCGCTGTATTCGTGCGCCTCGTAAAGAACGCCTCTGGCGTCCATAAGCCGCATAACATTCGTCTTTTCCATAAGCTCGCCCTCCCCGGCATTATTTATCGCTTTTTGCCGCGCAGCCAGTTACAATGTAATCAAAATGTAAAATTGTGGTTGTGTTTGCCTATCAATTCTGATATAATTATAACATGTTTACAGATGTTATGTCTCTTTGTTTCACGCGATACATAAATTAGGTGATAATATGAAAGCTGCGCACATTGCCCAAGCGGCCTCGTTTTTTGACAACAGCCCCATACCCTGCGCCATAGCGGAGGTCTGCGAGGACGCGCCCGGCCTTGAGCCGCAGCTCAGCGTGATATATAGAAATAAGGCCATGCTCGCCATGCGCGCGTATTCCGGGCTTGATTTCGGGCTGCTCAAGGCCGAATATCCCGAGTATTATGCTGCATACATAAAGCTCGCGCGTTTTGGCGGCGATAACACCTTTATCGAAAGGGAGCCGCTCACGGGCATGACATACGCATTGCGTGCCTATCAGCTTGCACAGAATTGCGTCATTATAACCGTGCAGGAATTCACCCTGACGAGCGAAGCGCTAAGCTCCAAGGCGGACGAGCGCGGCGCAAAGACGCTCACCGCGCGGTTTGCGCATACGGTTATTGACAAATTTGTCGATATGGAATATGAATACATCGCCCTTATCGATAAGCGCAGCGAAACCATCAACATGCTAAAGCAGCGTGACGACTGCGAAAACCCGCCCCGCGACGGGGATAACTACACTCTCGCCTTCAACGCCATAGCGCCCAAGCTGACGCTCGACGCCGACAGGAAGGATTTTCTTGAGAAGATGTCGCTCGGGCGCATAATGGCGGAGCTTGCCGCAAAAACCATATATGTATGCTCGTTCAACGTGCCGCTGAGCTCAGGCGGGGTGGCGCGCAAGAAATGGCAGTTCACCTATCTCGATGGGGATAAAAACCTCATCGCCTACACCAGAAGCGATGTTACGGACCTTTATCGCGCCGAGCTGGATCCCGTATCGGGGCTATATAATAAGGCGGGCTTTTGCCGCGCCGCGCGCGAGCTTATGAACTCCATGCCCGAGGTCAATTTCGTTATAGTACGCTGGGATATTGACGCCTTCAAGGTATATAACGATGTTTTCGGCATATCCGCGGGCGACAATTATCTGTGCGCCGTGGGCGACGCGTATACTCGCCGCCGCTGGCATCAGTCCACGGATATAGTCAGCGGCAGGCTTGAGGCGGATCATTTTGTAAGCTGCCTTCCGCTCGACCGGCTCGACATAGGCGCGCTCACAAGGCAGGTCAGGCGATATTTGACCCAGCTAAGACCCGATTACGAGCTTACGCCGCGCTTTGGCATGTACAAGGTGGAGGACAGGACAATGGATATTGTCCTCATGTGCGACCGCGCGCTAATAGCGCTTCGCAGCACCAAGGGTCAGCAAAGCGAGGATTTTGCCATATACAATGAGTCCATGCGCGAGGCGCTCATAGATGAATATATGCTTTTCTCCGAAATAAAGGCGGCTATGGAGCGCAAGGAGTTTGGCATATATCTCCAGCCCCAATATAATCAGGCCGACGGCACGCTCGTGAGCGCAGAGGCGCTCGTGCGCTGGTTTCACCCTGAAAAGGGGCTTATACCGCCGGGCAGGTTCATTCCGCTTTTGGAGCGCAACGGCTACATAACAAAGCTCGATGAATATGTGTGGGAAACCGCGTGCGCGCTTATACGCAAGTGGATTCTCGCCGGATTTACGCCCGTGCCCATATCGGTCAACATGTCGCGTCTGGACGTATATAATCCAAAGCTCGTCGACACGCTCACCGGGCTTATCGAGCGCTATGGCATACCAAACGAGTATCTGCGCCTTGAGATAACGGAGATCGCCTATATGGAAAAGCCCAGCCAGCTAATAGAGGTGGTGGGCAGGCTCCGCGAAAAGGGCTTCTTTATCGAGATGGACGATTTCGGCTCCGGCTTTTCAAGCCTCAACACCCTAAAGGACGTTAAGTTTGACATGCTCAAGCTCGACCTCAAATTTCTCACCGCCGTCACCGACGACGAGCGCAGCGGCATAATTTTAAGCAGCATAGTGCGCATGGCGCGCTGGCTGAACGTGCCAGTAATGGCCGAGGGCGTTGAAACGCATCTTCAGGCGGATTATCTAAAGACCATCGGCTGCTCGCTGGTGCAGGGCTATCTTTTTGCAAAGCCCATGCCCGTTGAAGCCTTTGAAACGCTTTTGCGGCGCGAGCACATCGGCCCCACCGGCACGGGCGTCACGATGGGCAGCTTTTTCAATAACGCCGAGTTTTGGCGGCCGGAGGCGCAGGCCACGCTTATATTCAACAGCTTCGTGGGCGCGGCGGGCATATTTGAATATCACGACGATAACGTTGAGGCGCTGAGGCTTAACGACAAGTATTTCGACACCGTTGGCGTGTCGCGCGAAATGCAGATAAAGGGCAACGGCAATCTTCTTGACAATCTGTTTCCGGAGGACAGGGACAAGCTTTTAAACATGCTTTTCACCGCCCGCGACACCGATCAGGAAGCCGAGAGCGAAACCCGCTGGATGCGGCAAAACTCCATATCCGGCTATATATGGCTAAAAACGCGGGTGCGCTGCATAGCAAAGAGCACCGGCAGATTCGTCGTATACGCGGCCATTGAAAACGTGACCGCGCGCAAGCTCACCGAGGAGCACGAAAGGCTCCGCACGGAGGAGCTGCGCATGGCGCTGCGCGAGCGGCACGCCGAGGACGAGCGCAACCGCATACTCATGGAGCGCACGAGCATGTGCGTATACGATTACGATTTCAGAAACGATATAATGCGCGCGCAGCTTTCATTGCCCGGCAAGGGCATAGAGCAGCGCACGATACCTGATTATTACAGGCATTTTCTCATATCCGATTTCGTGCACGAGGATTATAAGCAAACCATACTCGATATTGCAAAGCGCATAGGCGCTGAGCAGGCGAGCGGGGAGCTGGATTTTCTCGCGCTTCGCTACGGGCACGCGTATCGCTGGTGCAGGCTGCATTATGTGTCCGTCGCGGACGAAACGGGCGACGTTTACCGCATAGTTGGGCAGGTGGACGATATACAGGCCGAAAAGGACAGGGACTTGCTGGTATCAAGCCTCAATTCCCGCCTCGCCATGAAAACGGACTCCTCCTCCGTTGGGCTTAATGAAATTATAGCCGAGCGCGTTTTCCGCCTTCTCTACGAGGCTGAGGACGTGGAGGACGCCATTGCGGGCATACTTGAGGTTTTAGGCAATTATTACGATGTGAGCCGCGTGTATATATTCGAGGACAGCGAGGATCACAGCTATTGCGTCAACACATTTGAGTGGTGCGCCGACGGCGTGACGCCCGAGATAGAGAATTTAAAGCATCTGTCCTATGACGAGGTGCTTTCAGGCTATAAAGACAGCTTCAATTCAAACGGCGTGTTCTTCTGCCCGGACGTGAGCCTTTTGCCCAAAAAGCAATACGACATACTTTCGCCGCAGGGCATATTTTCAATGCTCCACTGCGCCATAATGGATAATGGGGTTTTCTCCGGCTATATAGGCTACGATGAGTGCCGCGGCAAGCGCGAATGGACAAAGGAGCAGGTGGCCACGCTAACGCTCATAAGCAAGCTCATAGGCGCTTTCCTCATGAAAAAGCGCCGCGAGGACGAGGCCGCCTTCTCGCAGGATTTCGTGGCCGCCATAGACTTTTTCTCGGCCTACACCTATATAATCAATCCAGACACCTACGAGATAATTTTCTGCAATAAGGCCATACGCGACCATTCCGGCGACTCGCTCAACGGCAAGCGCTGCTACGACGTTTTCTGCGGTATAAGCGAGCCGTGCAAAAACTGCCCCAGCCACGCCCTCGTAACAAAGGGCTGCGCGCAGCCCACGGAGATACGCCGCGCGGACGGCGTGTGGATGATAGCGCAGGCTTCGCCGCTGCATTGGAACGAAAGAAACATGGTGCTCCTTTCCTGCACCGATATATCGGATCGCAAGAATATGGAGGAGGAGCTCAAGATCCGCGAGGAGGAATATCGCGTGGCGACGGAGCAGTCCAGCAAGCACGTCATGCGCTACGACCTTGCAACGCGCACGATAAGCCGCACCTATTCAACGGACGATCTCTTTCTCACCACCGGCGATATATCAACGCCGCAGGGCGTTGTGGCGAGCGGGCTTATGGACGAGGAGAACTCGCGGCAGTATCTTGGCTTCTTCGCGCTTATGCACACCGGCAAGCCAACGGGCAGCGTCAATTTAAACGTGCGCCGCGCCGACGGCGAATACCGCTGGTATCAAATGGAATATACACTCGTTTTCGACGATGGCACGCCGCGCCAGGCGGTGGTTTCATATTACGATAATACCGCGCAGCGCGAGAAGGAGCTCGCCTACGAGAAATGGCGCGTCGCGCTCGCCACCATGCTCACCGACAGCGCGCTTTACTGCGAGGCCGACCTCACGCTCAACCGCATAGAGCGCGAGGAGGGCAAGAGCGCACTTAGCCTTGGCATAAACGGCAGGCTCACGCTTGAGGATTATGTTGAAAGGCACATAGCCAAATTCGTCTACGCGGGCGACCGCAGGCGCTATCGCAAATTCCTCTCGCGCGAGCGGCTCATTTCGCTCTATCAAAACGGCATAGTGAACGACTATATGGAATGCCGCATGGTGATAGACAAAAGCCCCATGTGGCACAGGATAGACGCCAACATGGTGAAGGACCCGTATACCGATACGGTGAAAACATATCTGCTCTTTGCCGATGTCAACAAGCAGCGCGTGGAGCAGGAGGACTTGGCGCGGCTTGCAACGCGCGACGCGGTGACGGGGCTTTTGAATCGCGGCGCGCTCGAAAAAAATATTCAGGAATCGCTTTCAAAAACCGATGAGGACATGAACTGCGCGCTTTTCATAATCGATCTCGACAATTTTAAGAGGGTAAACGACACGCTTGGCCATCAGCGCGGCGACGATGTGCTTCACGACGCCGCACGCATAATAAGCCATGTGTTTAGGCCGGGCGACATAGTCGGCCGCCTGGGCGGCGACGAATACGCCGTTTTCATGACCATGGCCACCGAGCACGCCGTGAGAACGCGGGCGAGCGAGCTTGTGGAGCAGCTTCAATTCAGCCTTGGCGCGCAGGGCGAGGTAACGCTGTCCGCGAGCGTGGGCGCGGTGCTGTGCGCGGGCGGCGAGGATAATTTCTCCAAAATGTATAAGCTTGCGGACGCGGCGCTCTACGCTGCGAAAAATCAGGGCAAGAGCTGCTATCATATAGTGAGCGACACGCGCGGCGCGGCCTCGCCGCCCGAGCCGGACGAGCCGCGCGTCAACTCCACGGCCATTCAGTATAAGGCGCTGCTCGACTATATGGACGGCGGCGTTGCGCTCTTTGAGGTGGCGGACGAGCTTGAGCTTATATACGCGAGCCCAAGCTATATAACGGCCTTGGGCAGACCCGCCGAGTATTTTGAAAATCACGGCGAGAAACTTTTCACCATGCTATATGAGGACGATCTAAAGCTTCTTGAGCAGACCTTCCACGACTGCATAGAGAAAAAGTGTCCCGTCGATGTGACCGTGCGCGCGTGGAGCGACACGGGCGAAACCGTGTGGCGGCATGTGCGCGCCGTTGAGATACCATACGAAAAGAGCCATAACCCCGTTATACTCGCCATCGTAACGGACGTAAGCGAGCTCAAGCGCTCAAACGAAATGTTCGAGGCGATAGCGCGGCACTCGCCCGTCGGCATAGCCATATACGATATAGGCGACACGCTGAAGGCATATTATTATAACGACGAATTTATAAGGCTCACCGAGCTTTCGCGCGAGCGGTTCAAGGCGACCGTCGCAAACGACCTCGCGCTGCTCTTTGACCCTGACGATATGCAGCTTTTGTCCCTCACGCTCGAGGATACGGCGGCCACCGGCCACAGCGGCTATATAGTGTGCCGCACGAACCCCATGCTCATAAGCCCCGAAAAGCGCATAGATGTCCGCGCCGTGAAAATAGGCGAAACATCAGGCGTAACACGTATCCTGATGATGTTCTCGTAGGGCGGGAGCTTGCTCCCGCCGCCTCCCCGCAGCGCCCACCATCGCCCCCGTTTTATATCGCCCGCCCCCCCCCCCGTAGGGCGGGGGCTTGCTCCCGCCGCCCCGCCGCAGCGCACCCACCTCCCGCGCACCATAACTCCCCACCTGTTCACTCAATTTATTATCTGTTCACCCTCTGTCCATTTCTTATATGCTATACTTATTATAATGAAAGGAAGGTGACCCGCATGAAACGTAAACTAAACGTTATCGCGCTCGTTATATGTTTAACTATGCTTTTTAGCGCATGTCAGGCGACGGTAAACCTGCCCGCGCCTACAACGGCGCCGGAGGCTTCTCCCGCCGACGCCGCTCCCTCCGCGCCGCCCGCCGAGGCCGCGTCCGCAACGTCCGCTCCCACAACGGCGCCCATCGTACCCGCGCCCGTGGACGAAACCACATATCGCGCATTTGAGGAGCCGCTCGCGGCAATACTTGCCGCCGACAGCTATCAGCTTTTCAACCCCGGCCAGGACGCCACAAAGGTGTACAATACTTCCGTAACCGCCCAGTACGCCGCCAGCTTCCTGTATCTTATCGCGAACGCGGCCTATGACGACGGCGCTTTGCCAAACCCGGCCATAGAATTATCAGGCTACACCTCCTTCGTCGCCTTCAGCGCCGAGCAGCTCAAGGACTTGTTCGACCTCGTATTCTACTCCCGCCTCACGGTCGATGACTTCGCCGCCGCAGATTTGGGCCCCAGCGGCGTCGCCATGAAGGGCGGCGTCTGCTATGTTGGCATGGGCGACCCGGAGCCGGAAACGGACGTTAAATTCCTTCGCGTCAATGACGACGGCACCATAAGCTATTCCTTCGAGCTGGGCGATGAGCAGTCGCAAACCAAGGGCGTGCTCAGCATAGCTCTCGCCACCACGACCGACACGCGCTACGGCGTATACATGAAGTCCTACACTGTGGACGCTGCCGCCACTGAAACGCCCGTTGCGCAGTTCGTCGAGGAAATGCGCGCGCTGCTCGATGAGAAAAAGGTCGAATACGAGCTGCTTGGCCCCGGCGGCAGCACGTTTAGCAATATGGTCGGCAACCCGACGTTTGCAAACCTCGATTATTTCTGGCTTGACGCGGCCACCCGCGTCCATAGCGACTATGGCGAGATAGAGTCCATATCGCTGAAATTCAATAAGCCCATAGATGAAACGGGCAAGGCGATACTGCTCTGCTGCATACAGTCGCTCTCGCGCTTTGCCACAATGGAGCAGCTCGAAGCAGCCCTCCCCAAATTGAAAACGGAAGGCCAGGCGTTCGTCGGCTCGTGCATATTGCAGCTTAGCGGCGATGGGTATTGGCTGAATTTGCCAGATTCAGAAATCGCGGGCTAAATCGCGAGCTAAACGCTCGCTTTGGGCAAAATAGGCGAAGCCTATTTTGCGTGC
>CAZZNN010000096.1:0-8246 GCA_964655605.1 uncultured Oscillospiraceae bacterium | reverse complement strand
CGCAGGGCGGCGCCGGCTCTAATATTATAGGCGACGATGAGGACGCTCAGGAGACGCTAAGCCCATTTGAGCAGGAGATGCGCGAGCTTGAAGGCAAGACGCGCGAGCTGTGCTCAAGCATGAGAAAGAGCGCCATCGCGGAGACGGAGCGCCTCATAGACGAGGCGAATCAGGAAGCGGCCAACATCAGGAAGCACGCCCGCAAGGAAGGCTATGATTCGGCTTACGCCGATTACAAAAAGGAGCTCGACCGCGCGCGCGACAGCATGCTTTCGGCCGCGAAAACGCTTAACGATACGCGCGGAAGCATGTTTGAAAAAATTGAGGACGAGCTTATCGACACGGTTATGGATATGGCAAAAAAAATACTCGGCTACGAGCTCGACTCAAATCCAAAGGCTTACGAGGCGATAGTCAGCGCCGCTTTAGAGCGGCTTGGCAGGCAGGAGAGCATAACGCTGAGAATAGGCGCCAAGGGCTATGACGCTGTTTTTGGCGGCGAGAAGCCGCTTATGGATCAAAAGGCGCTTGCCGATAAAAATATCAAGGTCGTCAGGGATACGGCGGTGCGCGACGGCGATTGCGTGGCCACGGGCGATAACGGCACTGTGACGGTTGGCACGAGCATACAGCTTGAGCGTATGCGCGAGGCCATCGAGGTGAAAAAGGGCAAAAAAGCTTAAAAATATGAAAGCTTTCGTCTTTCATTTCAGCTTGTCGAAAAAGTCCTGTTCGGACTTTTTCGAGGTTGCAGGCTTTGCCTGCTACGCTCCGCTTCGCCGGGCGGCAAAACCTGTAAAGTGCGAAAACCTAACGGTTTTTATCCGTTCCGCCGGCGAAGCCGCCGAAGCCGGATTATAAGTCAAGGGCTGCGGCCCTTGACAATCCCGGGGGTTTTTGACAGTCTGATATGAAAGCTTTCGTCTTTCATTTACGGAATTGAGGCTTTCGTCCCCGAGAACGGCGACTATTTTGCTAAAGCAAAACCGGCCTCAATTCCAATAGAAGTATAAATATTATGGAGGAATGCATAATGTACAGCTTTTCTGTTGACGGAATGGACATCTTGGACTTTTTACAAAGGCTGGCCGATGAATTAAGCTCGCGCCTAAGCTCAGGCGAGCTTGTAAGAGCGCTTATGGGCGCGGTGGGCGTTGGCGTGGTGGCCGCCATGATATTTAGCATAGTGGGGCTGTTTTTCACGGTGATGGCCTATATTTTCAGCGGCTATACGCGCATGCTCGCCGGTCGCAAGGCGGGCTACAGGAATGATTGGATGGCGTTTGTGCCGTTCGCGTGGGATGCATATAAGCTTAAATACACCTCGTCGCCCCTTGGCGATCTGTTCTTCTTCGGCTCCGTGGGCGCGGCGTTCATAATAGCGATAGACCTGCTGCTCGTGGGGCTGTCGGCGGCAATATCGCCCGTTTTTGCCGTGATAGCCGTGCTTGTGACGCTCGCGTGGGTGGTTATGCGCTATATAGTGACATATAAATTCAACGTTCGCTATTACGGCGGGTTCGGCTTCGACACAAAGCTCGCTATAATAACGTTTATACCCGGCGCGACGGTGATAATGTATATATTAGACGTGATAATAGCATTTAAAAAGGACGTTGAGTGGAGCGGCGAAAAATTCTCCGGCGGCTATGCCGAGCAGCCGCAGCCGTATCAGCCGACGCCTGTGGTCACGGTGCCGATTATGCAGCAGCAGCTTCCAACGGAGGGGATTATCCGCGGCATACTGGGCGAGCACGAGGGCGAGGAAATAAGGGTAAAGGCGGGCGACGAGATAGTGCTTGGGTGCGACGCCTCCTGCTGCCAGATAGTGTTTGGCGAGTCCAGCGCAAATATAAGCATGAAGCATTGCTCAATTTGCTTTAACGCGGCGGACAATAAATATATAGTGACTGATTATTCCAAGGAAGGCACCTTCACCGGCGACGAGCGCCGCTTGCAGCCCAATACGCCCGCGCTATTATTCCCCGGCACGGTTATTTTCCTCGGTGATAAGCAGAATTCCTTCAGGCTGGGATAAAACAGCCGGAGGCTGAAAAACGAAAATCGCCCCCAAAAAAAGCCCCCCCGTAGGGCGGGGTCCCTGACCTCGCCGCGAAATTCCACCCCGCCACTAAGGAGAACGCATGGCCGAACCAACCATCACAATCCAAATAGGCGACTTTTTCTCCGATATGCGCGCGACAATGCGCGGCGCGGACAGCGTCGAGTATTCGGGCGTTATATCGCGTATAGTCGGCATGACGGTGGAGGCGACGGGGCCCGCCTCAAGCATAGGCGATCTGTGCAGGATATACCCATCGCACGGCGGCGAGGCGGTGCTTGCCGAGGTGCAGGGCTTTAAGGAGGGCAAGGTGGCGCTAATGCCGCTTGGCGCGCTCACGGGTCTTAGTCCCGGCGACAGGATAATTTCAACTGGCGCGTGCCTTCGCGTGCCTGTGAGCGACAAGCTCAAGGGCCGCGTTTTAGACGCGCTCGGCCGCCCTATGGACGGCCTGGGCGAAATAGAGCCGGATTCCTATTATCCCATAGACCGCGACCCGCCGGGGCCGCTGGAAAGGGAGCGCATAAAGGAGCGCCTTTCCCTGGGCGTGCGCGCCATAGACGGGCTATTGACCATGGGCGTTGGGCAGAGAATGGGCATATTCGCGGGCAGCGGCGTTGGCAAGAGCACGCTTTTGGGCATGATAGCGAGAAACGCGCAGGCCGACGTGAACGTTATATCGCTCGTTGGCGAGCGCGGCCGCGAAGTGAAGGATTTCATCGAGAAGGATTTGCAGGAGGCGGGCTTAAAAAAATCCGTCCTCATAGTGGCAACGAGCGACCAGCCCGCGCTGCTGCGCCTTAAAAGCGCGATGGCGGCAACGAGCATAGCCGAATATTTCAGGGATAGGGGCAATAAGGTGCTCCTTATGATGGATAGCCTCACGCGTTTTGCAATGGCGCAGCGCGAGGTGGGCATGGCGGTGGGCGAGCCGCCGGTGTCGCGCGGCTACACGCCGAGCGTCTTTTCAATGCTGCCAAGGCTGCTTGAGCGCTCAGGCACCAGCCCCAAAGGTTCCATAACCGGCATTTATACCGTGCTCGTTGATGGCGACGATATGAACGAGCCTATAGCCGATACCGTCAGAGGCATTCTCGACGGCCACATGGTGCTTTCGCGAAAGCTTGCCAACAACAATCATTATCCGCCCATAGACGTGCTCGCGAGCATATCGAGGCTTATGAGCGAGGTCGCAACGGGCGAGCATAAGGAGCTTGCGGGCAGAATACGCAATCTTATCGCCGCGTATAGGGACAGTCAGGATTTGATAAGCATTGGCGCGTATAAGGCGGGCACGAATCCGCTTGTGGATCAATCAATAAAGCTGCGCGTGCCTATAGACGATTTTTTAAAGCAGCGCGTGGACGACCCCGCGCCCTTTGACGAGATGCTAGAAAGAATGCGGCAGCTCGTGGGTAAATAGCCTTGAAAAAATTTGTTTTCACAAATGAAAAGTATTATAAGATAAAGCTCGACGAGGACGACAGGCTAAAGCTGGAGCTTGAAAGCGTCGATAAAAATATTGAAGCGGCGGCGAATGAGATAAGGGAGCTTGATATTCGCGCCGAAAACGAGGGGCTTGCCTATCGCGAGGATATGCGCGCGGGCACGACGGCGAAAAAGCTCGCCACATATCAGTGGTTCATGCCGTATCTAAAGGAGCTTAGGGAGGCGGCGCAAAAAAAGCTCGAAGCGCTGCAAGCGGAGAGATCGAGGCTTCAAAACCTTCTCGTAAAAACCAGAAACGACATACGGGTGCTCGAGCAGATGAAGGACGAGCAGTATGCGCAATACCTCAAAGATGTGGCGGCGGAGGAAGCAAAGGAGCTTGATTCGCACATATCCTTCAACCTTTTTAAAGGGGGCTAAGTGATGGCAGACACGAAAACGGCGGATAAGGGCGCGGCGAGCGCCAAGGGCGGTCAGGCGCAGGGCGCGCAGACGCAAAGCGCCAATGCGCTAGAGAAAAAAGGCGCAAGCGCGGTGGCGGTAAAGGACGAGCCTATAGATCCCAAAACGGGCAAAAAGACCAAAAAAAAGAAGAAGAAAAAGGGCGGTGTTATATTCGCGCTGCTGCTCATCGTGCTCTTGGGCGCGGCGGTGGCGATGTATATGATGAACCTTTTGAATGTTAAAACCTACGTTGTGAATTTTTTCATCACGCAGGACGGGCAGTATCAGCAGATAATGGCAAAGAACACCCAGCTTGCCGAGCAGCTCAATAAGGAGATCGCCGCGCAGGACGCGCGCACGGCTGAGCTCGACGGGCGCGAGGAGACTATTTTGAGCAAGGAAGCCTCCATTGAAAAGCAGCAAGCCAAGCTAAAGGAGGATAAGGCCGCGCTCGACGAGGAAAGAGCCGCTTATGACGACGGGCTTTTGGAGCGCGCGCAGGTGGTGACGATAATAAATAATCTCGACGCGGGCAAGGCGGCCAAAATGCTGGAGGAATACCGAAGCTTGGACGAGGTTGCGCGCATACTTTCCGAGCTTACGCCCACAAAAGCGAGCGCCATAATAGAAAAATTCTCAGCCGCCGTCGCCGCGCAGGTGACGGAGCAGATGCTTTATATGTCCGAGATGGATTAAATTATATTTCATATCATAAAACTACTTAAAAATGCAGGCGGTTATGTCGAAAAAGAATATTAGGAAAGGAGGCGGCAATTTGGGTAATTTCAACGTATTCGCCGCAAACGCGGCGACTGCGGTTCAGACAGGCGTTCTGAACGCAAAGAAAACATATAGCACGGACGCTTTTAGAAGCGATCTGTCAAACGCAATGGCGAGCAAGGCGAGCTCGGCTGCGCGCGCGCGCACTAGGCAGCGCGACGATAGCCCTGAGAGCGACATCACCGTTTACAGCGCGTCAACAACCGCGCGGGACGAGCTTGCTCAGCCCAAGACGGAAGAAACCTCAGACGGCGCGACAACGCTTGGCGCAGCTGACGATGAGAGCGACGCATCTGGTGAGGCGCTATCTACCATAGCCGCGAGCGTACTCACAAACGACTGGGGCTTTCGCGCGAACGACATACTCAACAGTCCCGAAAATCTTGAAAACGCATACCAGAAAGTATCGGAAAATCTGGCGCTTGGAAGCATGCTTTCGGGCATAAACGGCTTCAACTTCATGGCCGATCAATTCGGCATCACCCCGGACGAGCTATTCAAAATCTCAAATGAGCTTTTCGCAAAGGCGAGAGCGGAGCTGGTAGCCAATGGCGGCGGCAGCTCATCACTTGGCTTGGAGGGCGGCGCAAGCTTCACAATAAAAGCTGCGACGGACGGCTCTACAACTACTCAGGACCCATTGGCGGTTGCAAGCAATGACGCGGAACAGACCGCTTCGGCAGGCGCTAACGCGCTTTTGCAGAGCGATAATATATCGGGCTCGGACAATAAGTCCGGCGCCAACGCTTCCCAAACGGGAACAAACGACTTCGCGAGCAGCATACTCGCGGCATTTAAACCCGATACCACACTCGACTTGCCCGTGAGCGCGACCGACGCCGCTTCGGGCGCTCAGCTCACGCGCGAGGTGCAGCAGGACATAGTGAATAGCATGCTCGATAATGTGCAAAGCGCGGTGTCGGCGCAAAAGAGCACGCTTCGCGTGCAGCTAAAGCCGGAGGTGCTCGGCGGCATAGAAATCGAGCTTACCATGACCTCCGAGGGCATAAACGCGCAGATGCGCACAAACAATCAGCAGGTGCAGGCGCTTTTAAACACGGAGCTTACGCAGCTTATGGACTCCCTTCGCCAGCGCGGCGTGCAGATAAATCAGCTCGACGTTGTTTATTCGCAGCTCGCTTCGGGCGATATGATGTTTGGGCAGAGCAGCAGCAACGACGGCGCGTGGGCCGATGAGGACAATAAGGCCGCGCTCGCCGCCGCAAGAGCCACAAGGCGCGCTGCCGAGCCGCTCGACGTTGGCTACGCAACGGGCGCTTACGAGGATCTTTCAACCTACGGCGCGGACGAGCAGGACGCGGCAGGCGTTATATACGATGCTTAAATTATGAAAGGCAAAGCCTTTCAAAGTGGCAAAGCTTCCGCTTCGCGGAACCGCCCGCAATTTTGCAAAGCTTTCTTAACTGACAGCTACGAGCTATGGAGGATAAATAAATGGCAACTTCCGTAAATCCCTTCACCCTCTCGCAGAGCGAATATTTCGAGGCGACGAGCGGCGTTAGATACCAAAGCGAGTCAACGAGCAAGCGCACGCCCTCAAGCGAGCTTGGCAAGGATGAGTTTTTGCAGCTTCTCGTAACTCAGATGAGCAATCAAGACCCCCTAAACCCCACGAGCGACCAGGAATTTATAGCGCAGATGGCGCAGTTCTCATCGCTTGAGCAGATGCAGAATATGAACAGCGCCATTCAGATGCAAAGCGCGTACAGCCTCATAGGACGCGAGATAGGCTCCACCATGGCGCGCGGCGCCGACGGCTACGACGTGGCGCAGGACGTTTACGGCACGGTGATAGGCGTAACCCGCATAAGCGGAGTGGATTATCTTCAGGTGTCCAACAGCTACAGCGGCGAGCAGGCGCTCGTGCGGCCGGACGCCGTTACAACGGTGACGGGCGATAACGGCCTTAGCGAGCTTATAAGCTCCTTGCAGCAAGTGATCAATAAATAAGAATAACTAAATTCAAGAGTACGGACACTCCTGATTTTGCGGCGCAAACGCAAGCGCGCGCCGGTGCTAAAGGGCGAGAATGAGTCTCACAGCCCAAAGGCGCAAAAATCATTTAGGAGGACGACCATTATGATGCGTTCACTATTTTCCGGCGTGACGGGCCTTCGCAGCCATCAGACGCGCATGGACGTAATAGGCAATAACGTTGCCAACGTAAACACCACGGGTTATAAAAAGAGCGTAGTAACATTTAAGGATTTATACAGCGAAAAGGTGAGCGCGGCCGCAGGCGCGACAGGCACGGGCGCAGGCACCACGGGCGGCATAAACGCCAAGCAGATAGGTCTTGGCAGCGCGGTGGGCGCGATAAGCGTGGTTCACTCGCCCGGCAGCTCGCAATATACAGGACGCAGCATGGACGTGGCTATTTCAGGCGACGGCTATTTTGTCGTGCAAACGCCCTCCGGCCTTCAATACACTCGCTCAGGCAATTTTTACACGGATACGTCGGGCAATCTCGTAACAGAGGCGGGCTATTATGTGCAGGTGGTGCAGCCGCTTTCAAATGTGGTAGCGGACTATACGCTCGACCAGGTTGACCTTACGGCATTGGCAAACCCGGCCTCCGGCGTGCTCGAGCCAACGGCCGGGGCCATGCGCTCGGGCAATGTTACGGCGGATCTTGAGGCTTATGGCAATCAGGCGCTCAGCTTTGATTATATAGGCGGCGGGTGGTCGGCAACAACGCTTGTGCCCACGCGTAACGTAACCGCGCCTACGGGCTATACCGCGGGCGGCACAATAAATATGCAGGCAATAGCGCAGGCCATGCAGGCCGCCGCAGCCGTTCCCGCCAACAATATAAAGGCCGGCACGCTCAGCGTTGAAATACAGCAGCTCGATTCCGTCGGCGCGCCTAACGACGTTTCGCTAGTGGTGAATGGCTATACGCTCGCCACCGCCACCGTAGGCGCGGACGGCACGGTCGGCGCATACTCGACCGATTTAAAATTCACGGCCGACACCATAGACCCCGCCGTGCTCGCCGCCGGCCTTGACGATAAGGCGATAGGCAGCATAACCCTCAAGGAAGAGGGGCAGTGGATAATATCCGATGCTTCCGGGCTTGAGGTGGAGCGCGTTACCGTGGCAACCTCGCCCACGACGACATCTATAATAGGCCGTGGCGACGAATTCCAGATAGTCACGCAGACCTTCGGCACATTCAGGCTTCGCTCAGACAGAGAGGTTTATAATAATCAGCAGCTTGGTCAAATGCTCGCGGATTCGGTTTTCGCGCTCGACGTAAAGCAGGACAACGGCCTTGATTACACCGCGCCAAACGGCGTAGCCAAGGGCGATCTTAGCACGCTGCAAATAGATAATGAGAAATACAGCAATATATCAATAGATCCGGCGGGCGCCGTGATAGGTCAGCTCAATCACGACGTTATAACCAATGCGGACGATGGCACAGAGGTCACCTTGAAGGCGGGCAGCAAGGTTGTGATAGGATATTTGGCGATTTCCACCTTCTCAA
>CAZZNN010000095.1:0-8263 GCA_964655605.1 uncultured Oscillospiraceae bacterium | reverse complement strand
TCAAGCGTCTTTTAGTAGATTTAAGCGACAAACAAGCGACAAAACAAGCGAGAAACGGGCTATAAACCTTGATATTACAGGGCTTATAGCCTGTTTAGTATAGTCTTTCTCGAAATGCATTCATACTAACGTAGAACGATTTATACTTTCGCAGAACGATGCTAACCCTCGCAGAACTTTTCCTTTGGAAATCTGCACCCTGTATCAAAATTATCAGCCTTGGCTGACTTTCCGTTTATGAAAAGCATATATATCTAAATCAACGTTCATGGTTACTTATTACTTATTTTAATTACTGCGCGGCGCGGAGCGTATTGCGCAATCTGCTTTATTCTCAGGCTATGCCGCTAATGCCGCCGCGCTTTGACCGCTGCGGTGCAATTATGTATTTATAAATGCTTGAATGCCGCTTATTTGTGATATATAATAAATGTGAAATAATTATGAAGGTACGCTCATTAGCGTAAGGTACGCTCATTAGCGTAAGGTACGCTCATTAGCGTAAGGTACGCTCATTAGCGTACCTGAAAGGACAAATATGGAATCGCAACAGCTCACAGCCGCTCAAATCGAAGCGCAGCGCAAAAAAACATTTGAGAAAAACAAATGGATATTTTCAGGCTCGGGCGTGGGGCGCGACATGCTCTATCAGCTCATATCGTCGTTTTTGCTCACCTATATCCAATTCGGCGTATCGCTGACGCTCGCGCAGTTCACGGCGCTCAGCCTGATAATAGGCGTGGGCGGCCGTATATGGGACGCGATTAACGATCCGATGATGGGCGCGATAATCGAGGGCACGCACCTAAAATCGGGCAAATTCCGTCCGTGGATACTTTTAGGCGCGATAGGCTGCGGGCTCGTTGTTATATTGATGTTCAATATCCAAAGTCTCGCGGGCTGGAAATTTGTGGTGTTCATGACGCTGATGTATCTGCTGTGGGAATCCACATTTACCATGAACGATATTGGCTATTGGTCGATGCTGCCGAGCCTTTCGAGCGTAAAGGAGGAGCGCAATTCCGTCACCGCGCTCACGGTGCTCTTTGCGGGCATAGGCGCTATAATAGCTCAGGGCGTTGTTCCCATGGTCACTACCGGCGACGTGCGCGCGGGCTACCGCATAGTGGGCGTTGCGGTGGGCGTTATATTCATAGTAAGCCAGCTCATAGCCTTTTTGGGCGTAAAGGAGACTCCGCGCCCCAAAAAAGAGAACCAGGATAAAATATCGCTTAAAAAGATGTGGCAGACCATCACCGGCAACGACCAGGTGCTTTGGATGACGCTCTCGCAGCTTTTTTACAACATTGCCTCCGCCATGCTCACTGCGCTCGCGGCCAATCTGCTTTATGTGGAGCTTGGCTATAACGGCACGCTGTATTTCTATGCGGTAGTGGCATACGGCGTATCGAGCGTGCTTGTTAACATACTTTATCCGTCGCTCGTTAAAAAGACGGGCCGCAAGAAGCTTCAAAACATAAGCGTATATGTGGCGGTGGCGGGCTATATAGTCATCGCGCTCATGGGCTGGACGGATATTCTGCCCTTCAGCGTGCCGCTGCTTTGCGCCATGCTGGTATTGACCTCGTCGGGTCAGTCGCTCTTCTACATGGCGAGCATAATAAATATGACCAACTGCGTTGAATACAATGAATATAAGTTCGGTGAGCGCAACGAGGCCGTAGTATCCACGCTGCGCCCGTTTATGGCGAAATTCGCGTCGGCTATGCACACGCTGATTGTGACGCTCGTGCTTATAATTTCGGGTACTTTCCTGCTCAGTCAAAGCATAAGCGCGCTTGAAACACAACGCGATTTCTTCGCAGGCATGAACAGCGCCGCCGTGCAGAGGCAGTATATCGAAGCCTTGCAGGAGTACGCTTCGGAATTTAGCGAGCTTACAATAGGCACGAAAGAATATGACGCGGCGGCGGCGACGGTTTCCGCTCAGATAGAGGCAGACGCGGCCATGCGCGATTATCAGATAGACGCGCAGTATGTGCCGGCGCTGCAGGACGCCATGGTGATGCGCGAAACGGGCGTAAACGGCGAGAAGGAGGAGGTCGGGCGTCTTGGCGAAATAGACGCTGCGGCGCTTGAGGACGCCGGACGCTATACTCTCGAGGTGGGCGATCTAAAGAGCGGTCAGGAGAGCGCGGCAAACCTCAATTTCCGCGATAAGAGCACGCTTGGAATGCGCATTTGGATACGCGCCGCGGTGAGCATAGTGCCTATAGTGCTGCTGCTGCTCTCGCTTTGGATACAGAAGAAGAAATTTGTCATCGACGAGGAATATTACGATATGATGATGGCAGAGATAAATAAAAGGCACGAATCCGAGCAATAAAAACAAAAAAGTAAGGAGGCCGCACATGACCGACGTTTCAACCAAGGATAAACTGCGCTCGCTCAACGGGCGCGATGATTGGCACACCTATTCCCTCGGCTTTAAGGAGATCACCTTCTCCGACGGTCCAAGCGGGCTGCGCCACCAAAAAGGCGATTGCAGCAATCTGGGCATAAACACCTCCGAGCCCGCCACCTGCTTCCCCACGCTTTCCGCTTTGGGCGCAACGTGGGACGATGAGCTCGCGCGCGAGGTGGGCGCGGCGATAGGCGAGGAATGTATACTGCAGGGCGTAGACGTGCTGCTCGCTCCCGGCGTAAACATGAAGCGCACGCCGCTGTGCGGGCGAAACTTTGAATATTTCTCCGAAGACCCGTGCCTCGCGGCTAAAATGGGCAAGGCCTATATTCAGGGCGTGCAGTCAAAGGGCGTAGGCGCGTGCGTGAAGCATTTCGCGGCAAACAATCAGGAAAGCTTCCGCATGGGCGTAAACGCCGTGGTTTCAAAGCGCGCGCTCGAGGAGGTGTACCTCGCGGCATTTGGCGAAATAGTGAAAGAAGCGCGGCCGTGGACGATAATGGGCGCGTACAACCGGTTAAACGGCGTTCATTGCTGCGAAAGCGAATATCTGCTCACAAAAAAGCTCCGCGAGGATTGGGGCTTCGACGGCGCGGTCATATCCGATTGGTTCGGCGTTTACGATATAACGGAAGCCATAAACGCGGGGCTGGATCTTGAAATGCCGTCAGTTGGCGATTTGAGCTATAAAAAGCTCTCAGCCGATCACCGCTCCGGCAGGCTTAAAAGCAGCGCGGCGCAGAGAGCTTATGAGAAGCTTTCACAGCTTAGTCAAAAATGTCAGGCCAAGCGCGAAAACGCGCACGGCGGGGACGCATATAAGGCGCACCACGAGCTCGCGCGACGGGTGGCCGCAAAGGCTATGGTGCTTTTGAAAAACGACGGCGCGCTGCCGCTTTCAGAGGCGGACAGCGTATATTTCGCAGGCCCGATGTTTGAAAAGCTCAATTTTCAGGGCAACGGTTCGAGCCATGTCAACACAACTTTTGCGGACGATATAAAAAGCTTTCTGCCATGCGAGGCGGCAACACTCGAAAACGCCCAAAAGCTTGTATATTTCGCGGGTCTTACCGCCGCCGAGGAGAGCGAGGGCTTTGACAGACGCGATATAATGCTCCCGCAAAGCCAGCTCGATGAGCTTAACATGCTTAAAAAAACGGGCAAGCCGGTTATACTGGTGCTTGTAACAGGCTCGGCGGTTGAGGTTCCTGAGGTGAACGCTCTTTTGCAGGCGGGATTTGCCGGACAGGGCGCGGGCAAGGCCATAGCCGATACGCTTTACGGCAAGGAAAATCCCGGCGGCAAGCTGGGCGAAACATATCCGATGTGTATAGAGAATACTCCCGCGTATTTATTCGGCGGCAGCGAAACACAGGTCAAATATGCCGAGGATATTTTCATAGGCTATCGCTATTATGATAAGAAGAAACTGCCCGTGGCATACCCGTTCGGATTCGGACTTAGCTATTCAAAATTTGAATTTTCGGGCTTTGGCGTTTCGTGCGAGGGCGATAAGGCGCTCGTTTCGTGCGATGTGAAAAACGTATCCGAACGTGACGGCTCCGAGGTGGTTGAGATCTACGCCGGATTGAGCGATAAAAACGCGGCGCAGCCGGTGCGGCAGCTTCGCTATTTTAAGCGGCTGTATATAGCCGCGGGAGAAACGGCGCGCTTTGCGTGCGAGCTTCCGATGTCGGCGTTCAATTATTATGACGAGACGAGCGAGGCTTTCGTTCCGGCAACAGGGCTTAACACTATCCAAATCGGCACTTCGAGCCGCGATATACTCTATGAGCACGCATTTGAAATAACCAAGGACGAGCGCAAGCCCATAACGGTCACAAGAGATACGACTATGCTCGAGCTTTCGCGTTATGAGGAGCTAAAAAGCTTTGTAAGCGTAATATCAAAGGCCGCCATGAGCATTTTGGGCGGCAATGAGCAGGGCAAGAGCGAGCTTGCGGGCGAGCTTAATTATGTTACGCTAAGAAACCTTGTGCAGTACAGCAAAGGCCAGATGAGTCAGGGACAGGTGGATACGCTTATAAGCGTCATGAATAAGGTCGTGTGTGAAACGGGCGTAAAAAGAAAGCTGGCGGCTAAGGAGCTGGAGGTTTTTGAAAATCTGATAAGGAAAATCGTGGGGTAAAGCTCCGCTTCGCCTCCTCAATAATTTCACATGAGTGTGCAGCGTGCATGTTGAAAAAGAGCAAAAAATAGTATATGATAGCAATATCTAATCTATGGAGAGGGGATCAACAGTTATGGGACTATTAAAGGCTGGAGTAGGCGCTTTAGGCGGCGTGCTCGCCGACCAATGGAGAGAGTATTTCTACTGTGAGGCTATGAAAGCGGACGTCCTTGCGTGCAAGGGACAAAAGCGCACGAGTGATAAGCGCTCCACAAACACCAAGGCGGAGCCCAATATAATATCAAACGGTTCTATTGTGGCCGTAAACGAAGGCCAGTGCATGATGGTAGTTGATAACGGCGCTATAGCCGAATTTTGCGCGGAGCCCGGCGAATTTGTGTGGGACAGCTCCACCGAGCCCACCATGCTCTACGGCGGTTTCGGCAAGGGCATAAAGGGCTCTTGGGAAACGCTTAAAAAGCGCTTCACCTTCGGCGGCGACACGGGCAAGGATCAGCGCGTGTATTTCTTCAACACAAAAGAGATAATAGGCAATAAATACGGCACGGCCAACCCCGTCCCGTTTCGCGTTGTAGATAAAAATATAGGTCTCGACATGGATATAGGCATAAAATGCTTCGGAGAATATTCTTATAAAATAACCGATCCTATGCTTTTCTATAAAAATGTCTGCGGCAATGTGCAAAGCGATTATGTGCGCGACAATATAGACAGCCAGCTAAAAAGCGAGCTTCTCACCGCGCTTCAGCCCGCGTTCGCCAGGATCAGCGAAATGGGCATCAGATATTCCGCTCTCCCCGGTCACACTACAGAGATGGCCGACGCGCTCAACGAAGTGCTTTCAAAAAAATGGACCATGCTTCGCGGCGTGAGCGTTGTGTCCTTTGGCGTAAACTCCGTTTCCGCCAACGAGGAGGACGAAAACACCATCAAGGAGCTTCAGAAGAGCGCTGTTTTCCGCAACCCCAATATGGCGGCGGCGCATCTTGTTGGCGCGCAGGCCGAAGCTATGAAGGCGGCTGCTGCAAACGAAGGCAACGGCGCGTTCATGGCCTTTGCAGGCATGAATATGGCGCAGAACGCGGGCGGCATGAACGCCCAGAATCTATTCCAAATGGGGCAAAACCAGCAGTATCAGCAGCAGCCGGCTTCCGCCGCTCCTTCAGGCGGGGCGACATGGAAATGCTCATGCGGCGCTGTAAACACGGGTAAATTCTGCGCGGAGTGCGGCAAATCGCAGCCCGCCCCCGCCGCCGGCTGGCAATGCGCGTGCGGCGCTGTGAACAAGGGCAAATTCTGCGCGGAGTGCGGCAAGCCCAAGCCCGCCGCCGAGCCGCTTTACAAATGCGATAAATGCGGCTGGGAACCCAAAGACCCCAAGAATCCGCCCAAATTCTGCCCTGAGTGCGGCGATCCCTTCGACGAGAGCGACATAAAGTAAAGCATATATTTTTTGAGCGCGGCCGCAAAATGACGGTCGCGCTCACGATACTTTATTTATGGGGGGCTATATGGATATTTCAAATCCGCATCTTATATGTATGGGCTGCATGGAACCGCTCTCACAGCCGGGCGGCTTCTGCACGCGCTGCGGCTTTAATAATTCCAATAATAACCACGCTCATCAGCTTCCAATATTCACGCTTCTAAACGGCAAATATATGGTTGGCCGCGCGCTCGGTGAGGGCGGGTTTGGCATAACATATATCGGCATCGACATACATCTTGACGTAAAGATAATCATTAAGGAATTTTATCAGCCAAGCTGCGCTTCGCGCGACAGCGCCAATGGCGGCACGGTTTACCCGTGCGAAAGCGGCGAACTTTTTTCCGCGCAGCTCGAAAAATTCATGAACGACGCGAAGCTTTTTTCAAAGCTCGCAGACGGGCGCGGCACAGGCCGCGTGCGCGATTTCTTCCGTGCGAACGGCACGGCTTACATAGTGATGGAATATGTTGAGGGCGCCGTGCATAACGACGACCTCATGGCAGAATTATATACCCCCGCGACTGTCCCTGTAGCATCGCCCGCACCCGCGGCAGCCGAAACTGCGGCTTTGCAGGGCGGCGAGGCAAAGGCTAAGCGCAGGGAAAAACGCCCGACGCCCCAAAAGGCAAAGAAGCCGCTCATAATAGCGGGCATAGCCACGATAGGCGCGGCAGTTATAGTGGCGGCGACGCTTATGCTAATGTCGTCGTCGCGCAAAAACGCATATTCGCAGGCGCTTTCGCTGATAACGAGCGGCGATTACGACGCCGCGGCAGCAAAGCTTGACGGGCTTCCCGCGGATTATGAGGACGCGGAGCTGCTAAAAAGCTATACAAACGGCGCAAAGCTTCTAAAGGCGAGTGATTTTGAAGGAGCAAAGGTGATATTCCTCTCGCTCGGCAAATATCGCGACAGCGCGGATAAGACCGTGGAATGCGATTATCTTCACGCGAAGGCGCTTATCGCAAGCGGCGAAACCGAGCTTGCCGAGGCGCTGCTTACGGCGCTTGGGGATTATCGCGACTGTGCGGAGCTTTTGAGCGAGAGCATTTACGGCAGCGCCGTAAAGCTCATGAACGAAAAGCAATATTCACAGGCAAAAGCCAAATTCAAATCGCTTGGCGATTATTCAAACAGCAAGGAGCTCATGAGCGAATGCGATTATCTGTCGGCCGTCGCACTCATGAATGCGCAAAAATATGCGGAGGCCTACAAGGCTTTTATAAAGCTCAAGGACTATAAAGACAGCTCCGGCCTTGCTTTTGAGGCTATGGATAAAAATTTAAGCGCGCTGCTCAATGACGCAGCCAAGTTTTATGAGCAGATAACGGTGTTTAGCAGTGACGACGCAAAAGGCGCCGCCGAGTTTGCAAAAAATCACGCCGCCGACGTATATAATATCGCTTCAGGCTTTATAGGCACGGCCTCATTCGACAAGGCGAGCAAAATATTTGCGCTTTTAGGCGATTATGAGGATTCAAGCGAGCTGTCGGAGCTATGCAAAGCCTGCAGCGTGAGCGAAACCTATTCAGAGGATATAAAGCTGCTTGAGCCAAAGAGCCAAAACGAAGGCGTCAGGGCGCTCTTTATCCGCAAGGAGTACATAAAGCGATTCCTTGAAGACAAATGGCAAAAGGACGGTAAGGTGATATTCTCAATGGAATACAGGGATAAGTCCTACAACGCCAACTACAATAAAAACTATGTTAAGCTGCCCTCCGATTCAAAAAACACATTTTACGGCGTCAGGAAGGACGGCTCCGGCATATTTTACACATACGAAAACGGCGGCGGCAACGAAAAGAACTGGCTTCGCTTTACCGTTATAGACTATGACCATATAGAGCTTTATGTCTTTACAACGGATAAGACGTACAGCCTTGCAAGAAAGTAAAATATTAACGGGAGATTGGAATTATGGACATTCAAAACATCAATTCTATCTGTATGGGCTGCATGGAACCGCTTTCAAAGCCCGACGGATTCTGCACGCGCTGCGGCTGGAACAACACCATCAATAATAATCAGCCGCACCAGCTCCCCATATTCACAGTGCTAAACGGCAAATATATAGTGGGCCGCGCGCTGGGTCAGGGCGGGTTTGGCATAACGTATATGGGTATGGATCTTTACCTTGATACAAAGGTGGCTATAAAGGAATTTTATCCTGAAACCTGCGTTTCGCGCGAAGGAGTCA
>CAZZNN010000094.1:3933-8265 GCA_964655605.1 uncultured Oscillospiraceae bacterium | reverse complement strand
AAGCGCCGCCCGCGCCCAATTCGTCAAAGAAGAAAAGCGCTATGCCAAGCACCGTTACCGCCACGACGATATAATCGCGAAGGCGGTATTTGCGCTTGAAAATGAACACCGACAGCAGCAAAAGCCACACGGGCGAGGTGTATTGGAGCACTATGGCGTTTGCCGCGGTCGTATACTTAACGGCCGCAATATAAAGCACGGCCGTGAGCGCGACCGCCGCGCCTATCACAATATTCTTCTTTGTAAAGCGCATTTTCATGCGCGTAAGACGCATATACGCAAATATCACAAGCGTTGAGAAAAGCCCTCGCACGCCCAATATGCACAAGCTTCCCCACGGCACAAGCTTTATGAAAAAGCCCGAGGTGCTCCATAAAACGGCGCACACGAGCATCAGCAGCATACCCTTATATTTCTCACGCATACACAACTACCTCCAAAGCAGCCATGAAATTATAGCATAAAACAGCATAAAGCGCCATACCTATATAGTTTGTAGCTACAGTTTGCTGTTACATTGTAATATTTAAGTATTTAATAACAAATAGCGCTTTACCTTGTCGATAAAATACAGTATAATCATAAAGGATTACTCCTACCATAATATGTAAGTCGTAAATCGCCACGCAAAATGCTTCGCGGAGGCGTAGTGCAGTGGCGCAAAGGACAGGCGGGCTATATGAACAAGAAAAGCAACATGCTCATCGTCGATGACTCGAGTTTGAACAGATTCGTTTTGAAGAAGCTCTTCGCGGATGAATTTGAGGTGTTTGAAGCGCCCGACGGCGCGACGGCATTAAAGCAGCTGCGCGAGCTTGACGGCGACGTTTCCATTGTTCTGCTTGACCTTATAATGCCCGGCAAGGACGGGTTTGCCGTAATAAAGGAAATGCATGAGGAACCCATGTTCTCAGACATTCCCGTTATAGTGGCGAGCGCTGCCGACGGGCTTGACAACGAGCTTCGCGCGCTTGAGCTGGGCGCGATAGATTACCTTCCAAAGCCGCTTGAGCCGCGCATAATAAAGCTTCGCGTGCACAATGTGCTTGCGGGCATGGAAAACACGCGTCTTACAATGCGCAACGAAATGCTTGAGCTTGGCCAATACGATGAACTGACAGGACTTTTCAAAAAGCAGGCGTTCAGCCTAGCAACCCGTGAAATGCTCATAGAGAACCCGGACGAAAAATATGTGATGGTGCTTTTCGATATAGACAGATTCAAGCTATACAACGAGCGGCACGGCATGGACGAGGGCGACAAGCTGTTAAAATACATTGCCGAAAAGGTGGCCACGCGGCTTGGCGGCGTTGGCAAATACGCGCGGCTGCACGGCGACGTATTCGCGCTGTGCTTTAAATACACCAAAGAAAGCGTTCAGGAGATGCTCGACATTGCGGACACCTCGCTTGGCGAGCTCACATACGGCAAGGAGCTTTTGGTCTCCTTCGGCCTATATGTGATAGACAACCGCAAGCTCACCGTTTCGCAGATGCTCGACAGGTGCGACCTTGCTTTGCGCACGATAAAGGGCAACTACATGAATCGCTGCGCTTATTTTGACGACGCTATGCTAAGCGCCATGAACGAGGAGCAGGAAATACTTTCCGAAATGAAATCCGCCCTTTCGCAAGGGCAGTTCGACATATACATGCAGCCCAAGTGCCGGCTCGACACGGGCGAGATCTCCGGCGCGGAAGCGCTCGTGAGATGGATACACACAAAGCGCGGGCTTTTGATGCCCAGCGAATTCATACCCGTATTCGAGCGCAACGGCTTTATAATGCAGCTTGACACCTATGTTTGGGAATGCGTATGCAAGGCGATAAGGCGCTGGATAGATCAGGGGATACCGCCCATGCCGGTTTCGGTTAATATTTCAAGGATAAACCTTAGAAATCCCGAGCTTTGCGACGTGCTTTTCAATCTCGTAAAAAAATACGATATACCAAGCGAGCTATTGGAGCTTGAGATAACCGAATCCGCCTACACGGAGGATCCCGAGCAGCTTTTAAGCGTTATGCGCACGCTCCAGCAGCACGGCTTTATTGTGCTCATGGACGACTTTGGCAGCGCCTATTCAAGCCTCAACATGCTAAAGGACATACCCGTTGACGTGCTCAAAATCGACCTTCATTTTCTCTCCGGCACGGATACTACCGGTCGCGGCGACAGCATACTCGCGAGCGTTGTGCGCATGGCGCAGCTATTAAATCTGCCCGTTATCGCGGAAGGCGTTGAAACGCGCGAGCAGGCGAGCTTTTTAAGGAGCATAGGCTGCGAAAGCGCGCAGGGCTACTATTATTATAGGCCCATGCCCATGACGGAATACGAAAAGCTTGCGCGGCGAGCCACTGGCATAGTCAAGGAGGACGTCAGCCTTGCGGGCAAGGTGGATATAGAATCATTCTTGAGCATGGATAAGCAGATAAGCACGCTATTTAACAATGTCCTAGGCAGCGTTGCCATATATGAAATGCATAACGACAAGCTTGAGGTGGTGCGCGTAAACGATGAATACCTCACCATGACGGGCTGCTCCATGGAGCATTTCTTTGGGGACAACTCCAATGTTTTGGATTGGGTACATGTTTCAGACCGCGAGGCAGCCGTTTTCATGTTCCGCGAGGCGCGCACCGAACAGCGTGCCGCCACAGGCCGCTATCGTCACAGGCGCGCTGACGGCTCATATATATGGGTGCAGACGAAGGTGAAATTCCTTACCGGCAATGATACCAGAAGCCTTTTCTTCGCCGCCATAACCGATGTTTCAAACATAATGGAGCTTGAGGCCAAGCTTTTGGACGATAACAAGCGTTACAGCTTCATTCGTCAGGCGCTTGGCGATCAGCTATTCGATTACGACGCCATACACGACATATTCTATTATTCTCAGCGCGACAGCGATTCTGAGCTTTTTAGCTGCAGCGTGCAGAATTTCTGGTATAACTTCCGTGAATACAAGAATATTCACGGGCTTGACCAGCCAAAATGCCTTCACGCGATAGAGCGCGCGCTTCACGCGCCCTGCAAGGGCATCATCGAATTCCGCTCAAAGCTCACCGGCGAATTTTCATGGTACAAGATGACGTATCACGCCATCGCGGATAATTCAGGCTATATCGCCCGCATAGTTGGCCGCAATGAAGCGGTTGACGCGCCCAGCGTGGAGGGCGGACTTGACGATTACATAAAGCTTGATAAATGATTTTCCCTCAATAACATACTTATGTCACATTAAAATGCGAACATAAAGAAAGAAAAGCTCCGCGCGGCGTGAGCGAATAAAATATTTGGACAGGTTTTTGGGATGAACCTTAACGAGTTTAACCTACAAAGCATCAATATCGAATCGTTAAAGGACGTGGACAAAATAAACGCTGCGTTTGTCCGCGCGGAACCTTTTATCGAACTTATGATGTATTATAGATGCGCGCTCAAAACTGTGCAAACCAAATTTGAGGTACTAAACGAGGAATTTTCGATAAGATATAACAGAAATCCCGTTGAATCCATCAAAACGCGCATAAAATCGCCAATAAGCATACTTGATAAGCTCAAAAGGCGAGATCTCGATATATCGCTTGACAGCATACGCCGCGACATAAACGACGTGGCGGGCATCAGGATAATATGCTCCTTTCCTGAGGACATATATTTTCTTTCGGACATGCTTACCCGGCAGGACGACGTTATCGTGGTGTGCGTGAAGGACTATATAATGGACCCCAAGCCCAATGGCTACAGGAGCTTGCATTTAATAGTCGAGGTGCCTGTGTTTTTTACGGAGAACACGGAATATGTTAAGGTCGAGGTGCAGTTTAGAACCATCGCGATGGATTTCTGGGCGAGCCTTGAGCACAAGCTCCGCTATAAAAAATCCATAGGCGATAACGACGATATTGCCGTCGAGCTCAAGCAATGCGCGGACGGCATAGCGGCAATGGATTTAAAAATGCAGGAGATACATCACAAAATAGAAGAACATTAGCCATTATCCCCCGCCCTTTTCCCCCCTTAGGGCGGATTGTCCCCTTAAAATGAGCGACGGTTGCAAAACCGTCGCTCATAATTATCTATCAGGTTCACACCGGCTAAGCGAAGCTTACACTACGCTCGGCTCCACGAATAGATTGCCTTTTTCAAACCTATCGTATGAAAGCGGCGAAATATCTATCGTATAGGGCGTATTTGTTATGCACTCGCTCATAAGAAGGCCAGTCACGGGGCCAAACATGAAGCCGTGGCCGGAGAAGCCCACCGCGAGATAATAGCCCTCAAGCTCGTTTACCTTGCCGTATATGGGCTGCCTGTCAGGAGTGAGGTTATATA
>CAZZNN010000094.1:0-3833 GCA_964655605.1 uncultured Oscillospiraceae bacterium | reverse complement strand
TCAAGCTCGTTTACCTTGCCGTATATGGGCTGCCTGTCAGGAGTGAGGTTATATAGCCCCGCCCACTGGCGCACCACCGTGAGATCCTTTAAAAGCGGCAGCAGATAGCAGCAGCCCTTGGCCATTTCCTCCATGAACTGCCAGCTTGAGTTTACGCGGCCGTCATGCGGCTCGTTGGGGTTGCCGCGCCCTATTATGAAGCTGCCGTGCGGGGTCTGCTGCGCATATATATTATGCACAAAGCCCATGAACATCGGCCCTTGCAGCGCTTCAAGCGGCTCTGTAACAAGCACCTGATGACGCTCTGAATAGTTGGGTATCTCAATGCCGGCCATAGCGGATATTATCTGGCTGTAACCGCCCGCGCAGTTTACCACCTTATCGGTTGATATATAGCCCTTATTCGTGTTAACGCCCAATATCTTGCCGTTTTTCACGTCAATGCCGGTTACCTCAGTATAGCGCATTATCTCAACGCCGAGGCGCTCCGCCGCGTTCGCGTAAGCCTGGGTTGCGTGGAACGGGTTTAGATGCCCGTCCTCCTGACAGAAGGAGCCGCCGATAATAGCGTCGCGATTGATATAGGGGATTATCTCAAGCGCCTCGTCCACGTCCACCATGCGCGCCTTTATGCCAAGGCTGTTTTCAAGGGCGACATTCTTTTTGAATTGCTCCATCTCGCGCTCAGTAGCCGCCGCCATTAGATAGCCGCCCTGCTTGAATTCAATATCGTGCTCGTAATCCAGCTCCTGCGCAAGCGTTGAATATTTCTCCACCGCGAGCTTTGAAAGCTTGCAGTTCATTTCCGTGCCCCACTGCATACGCACGCCCGCGCCGCAGCGGCCTGTTGACCCGCTGGCGAGGAAGCGCTTTTCAACGAGCACTATATCCTTCATGCCTTTTTTGGCAAGCTCGTATGCGATGGCGCAGCCCGATATGCCGCCGCCTATTATAACTATCTGAGCAGTTTTATTCATCGCACTTTTCCTCCTCAAGCATGAGTCCAAGCTTTATGGGCTTTAGCGGGGGCCTGAATGTGGGCATTTCAAGCTCGGCCACATTCTGCCCCGTAGCCTTTGCTATCTCCTGCATTATAAGCTGACGGCATGTGCGGCCCTGGCACGGCCCCATGCCCGCGCGCGATATGCGCTTTATCTCGTCGAGCGAGCGATAGCCCTTGCGGATAAGCTCGCGCAGTTCGCCCAATGTGAGCTCCTCGCAGCGGCAGATAACGGTGTTATCGCTGTAATAATCCTCAAGCTTTAGGCAGCGTACGGTCATTGTGAGCTCCTTTGGCACCACCAGCCAAACTATAGCCGTTTTATCCTGCGCTGGAGCTGACTGCACCTTTAAAACCTTCGCGCGGCAAACGGGGTTGCCCGCCCTATCCGTGCCGGTGACGAAATCGCCCTCCTTGGGGAGCGGGAGAAATTCGTATGGCATGCGAACAACGCCCTCGGTATCGGAATAGGAATCGTCCACTATGAATATGGCAAGTCCCGGGCAATGGCTCACGCACAGGCCGCAGCCGGTGCATTTTTCAAAATCCACGCAAGGGAGGTCGTTTATATCCTTTAGCTCCTTCATGGCGCCAAAGCGGCACGCGGTATAGCAAGGATTGCAAGGTATGCTCTTAAAGCACTCCGCAACGGCGACGGGACCTTTTGCGCGGCGCATGGCGCTCGGGGTAACTCTATCGATTAAATCCTGTGTAGGTATGCCTGTTTTTTCTATCATAGCGCCGCGCCCTCCTTAGCGATAAGCTTTAAGCCTGAACGTATTTTTTCACCCGACGCGCCGCTTCTAAGCGCGTTTAGCTGCGCGAGGCAGTCGTCCACAAGCGCCTTATGCTCATTCGTCTTATGTCCAAGCGCGCCCGCCGCGCCAAGACCCGCAAGCCTGCCCTCAACCATGGCCGCGCTCGCTTCCTCAACGCCCGCTGTGTCGCCCGCGACGAAAATATTCTTTTGAGTGGTTTCCATAAATTCATTGCGCGCAGCCACATGTCCGCCAAGCTGCGGCACATATTTCATCTCACAGCCTATCTGCCACAATAGCTCCGTAAGCGGGCTAAGGCCAACCGCTATGCACAGGCAGTCGCAGTCTATCTCCTTTTCGCTGCCGGGCACTTGCTGCCACTTTTCATCTAGATCCACCAGTGTGACGCCTGTTAGCACTTCCGTGCCGTGCGCCGCCTTAACGGTGGTAGCGGTCATTATAGGCACGCCCATGCGCCTTATCTTCGCCGCGTGGACGAGATAGCCGCCTATATTGGGCGCGGCGTCTATAATGGCTTTAACCTTAACGCCCGCCTGCATGAGCTGATAGCTCACTATAAGGCCGATATTGCCCGCGCCCACCATTACGACGTTTTTCGCAGGAAGCACGCCGTAAAGGTTCATCAGCGTCTGCACGGCGCCCGCGCCGTATACGCCGGGAAGGTCGTTATTGGGGAAGGCAAGGAATTTTTCGCTCGCGCCAGTGCACATAACTATTGATTCAGGCTTAATTTTAAGATATTTGCCCTCGTGCTCACACGTGAGCACTCTATCCTCATAAAGACCTATCGCCGTGGCGTTTTTGAATATTTTGATGTTATCCTTGTGCTTTTCAATATCCTTTTGCAGCAGCTTTGAAATATCCATGCCGCGCGAGGCCGCATGCTGCTTTTCACTGCCAAAAAACATGTGAGTCTGCTTGTTGAGCTGACCGCCTAAAAACCCATCGCGCTCTAAAAGCACAACCTGTGCGCCCTGCTCTGCGGCGGCTATTGCCGCATTAAGCCCTGCGGGGCCGCCGCCTATGACGGCTACTTCGGTGTTTATCACTTGAGTGTCCCCCTTCCCTTTTGGGTTTCAACCACCATGCCCGCCTTTAGCGGCTCAACGCATATACGCACATTGGGTTTCCCGTCAACTCTGGCAAGACACGATGAGCAGTTGCCAATATTGCAGTAAAGCCCTCTTGGCCGTCCGGCCTCATGCGTATGCCCGAAAACGCGCACGCCCGCTTGATACAGCGCCGTTGCAACGGGCTCGCCCTCGAAGCCTTCGTATTTTTTTCCATCGAAGGTGAAGCTCACGAGCGGCTTCTCTTTAAATTCCAATATAGGATGTTGAGTTACGCGCATAGAATTCTCCTTTGATTTTTTTATTCATTATGATGGGCGTCCGCGCGAAAACCGATGTTTTCACGCGAACGCCCATGCAGGAGGCAATTATAAAAGACAAGTCTTTTACATTCGCGGTTTATGGCTTTCGCCGTCATAACGGCGGCGAAAACCGCCCCCAAACATGAGGAAACAGATGAATATTGTCTTACTTCTCGCTCATATACGGATAATCCACGCCCTTGGCCGGAACGAAGGTTTCCTTTATCGAGCGGACGCTTATCCAGCGATTGATATTGAGCGCGCTGCCCGCCTTGTCGTTCGTGCCGGAGGCTCTAGCGCCGCCAAAGGGCTGCTGGCCGACCACAGCGCCGGTGGGCTTATCGTTGATGTAGAAATTGCCCGCCGCGTTTCTAAGCGCATACTCCATGCGCTCTATCACGGCGCGGTCGCTTGAGAATATCGCGCCTGTGAGCGCGTAGGGGCTTGAGGCGTCGCAAAGCTTGAGCGTTGCTTCAAAATCCTCGTCCTCATACACATACACTGTGAGCACCGGCCCGAATATCTCCTCAACCATGCTCTTGTAATCGGGCTTTTTGGCCACTATTACGGTGGGCTTTACGAAATAGCCCTTTGAGCCGTCGTACCCGCCGCAGATAACATCAGCGTCCGGCGAGGCGTTTGCATGATCAATATAGCTTGCGATATTATCAAAGGAAGCCTT
>CAZZNN010000093.1:0-8286 GCA_964655605.1 uncultured Oscillospiraceae bacterium | reverse complement strand
TTGGGAAGAAAAACAGCCTGAAAAAAATCCCGGCATCGCCGGGATTCATTGCTTTCGCCTGCGGCGAAGCCATCAACACATAAAGGCAGCCTAGCCAAGACCCAGACTGGTCACCAGTACAGCCACCTGCACCCGCGAACTCAGGTCGAGTTTTTTGAAAATATGCTGTACGTGGATTTTTACCGTCGTCTCGGCGATATCGAGTTCACGGGCGATCTGCTTGTTGCTGTGCCCCTTGGCGATCAGCGAGAGGATTTCCCTCTCGCGGGGTGACAATTTATCCAGCACCTGCGGCCCTGCGACTGGCTCGGGCGGGCGCACCGGCGCAGTTTGACCGCGCAACGCGGCTACCAGCTTGCCCATCATTTGCGGGCTGATCATCGACTGACCTTCATTGACCTTGACGATCGCGTCGCAGAGTTGATCGGATTCCGAAGTCTTGAGCAAATAGCCATCGGCACCCGCCTGCAATGCACGGGACAGATCGTCTTCGTTTTCGCTGACGGTCAGCATCATCACGCGTAGCTCCGGCCGACTTTCCTTGAATGAAGGAATGGCATCCACACCCTTCACGCCGGGCAGATGGTTGTCCAGCAGCACCAGATCCGGCTGCACCAGCGGCAGCAAACGCAGTGCCTCGCTGACATCGCCGGCTTCGCCGACGATGTCAAAACGATCATCCTGCGACAGCAAGGCAATCAGCCCACGGCGGAACAAGGTGTGGTCATCAACGATAAAGAGTTTTTTGACCGTGTGCAAATCATCGCGGGAATTATATCGCCGGTTCTGCCTGACAGGGTGGTGCTTTACGATGGTTTGCCTGATATTTACGACGAACTCGGCCTTGAACGCGTTATAGATATGGCGCTGATGCGCAAGGTACAGCTAAAAAATGGAGGTTACCTTATCATCGACCAAACCGAAGCGCTTACAACAATAGATGTAAACACAGGCAAATTTATCGGCAACAGCGATAATCTTCAGGAAACGATAACAACCGCAAATTGTGAAGCGGCAAAAGAGATTGCCAGGCAACTTAGGTTAAGGGATATAAGCGGCATAATCATTATCGATTTTATTGATATGGACGAAACCGAGGATAGGGAAAAAGTGCTGCAAACTCTTAAAGACGCGCTTAAAAGCGACAGAACGCGCACTAACGTGCTTGGCATGACGCAGCTTGGCCTCGTTGAAATGACAAGAAAAAAAGAACGCCAGCCCATAAGCAATACGCTGCAAACGCCATGCCCATATTGTGGCGGAAGCGGGAAGGTGCTTTCCAGCGAAACAATTTTACTTAAAGTACGCAAGCAACTGATGAACAGATTTTCCGCCGAGGACTGCGGAAGCTATCTTGTGCGCGTACATGCAAAGATTGCGGCGCTTATAAAAGAAAACAGCACCGATGAGGCGCCGATATTTCCCAAAGCCAAGGGGCGAGCCATTTATGTGCTTGCGGATGCAAACAGATATATATCCGATTTCGCCATTGAAACGATAACAGAAAGCGATATACGAAAGCTCGATAAGGCGGATAGATATTAAGCGCAACGTGTAACTATTTGTTGAATTGTTATTGGGACTTATTGCCTCAATCCGTTTATAATGGTATATTACAAGCTGTAATAGCATTACAAGGGGGGAAAGACGATGGGAAAAGCTTACGACTATTTGGCGGCAGGTTTTATTGAGGAAAGAAAATTTGACTGCGCCGAAAGAATGTTAAGATCCATAAATGCCGGTTATGAGCTGCATTTGAGCGACGAAAGCCTCAAACTTGCGGCTGCCTTTGGCGGCGGAATGGGTATGCAATATACATGCGGCGCTATAAGCGGCGCGCTAATGGGCCTTGCAAGCATGTTTGTAAAAGAACGCGCCCATGAGGACGATAAAATAAGGGAACTTGCAAGGGAGCTTTTTAAGGCTGTTGAAGCTAAGCTTGGTTGCAGCGATTGTCTCACATTGGTTAAAACCCACCGCACAGAATCCGACAAGTGCAGTAACATAATATATACTGTTGCCGAAGCGGTCGATGAAATAATCGAGCGCGAAATGAAAAAATTGGCGGAATAACTTTCTGTACGTTTGAATATTAGTGCGTATAGCGGAGCTGAACTTGCAGACGATTATTGATGGCCTAAAAATTGAATATGAGCTGTTGGGCACGGGCGAACCGGTGCTTCTTTTGCATGGTTGGGGAGCGAGCATGGATACCATGCACCCCATAGCGGAGCATTTTGTAAAGCTTGGCAAGCAAGCCGTCATGCTGGATTTTCCCGGCTTTGGCAAAAGCGATGTTCCGCTTGAACCTCTTGATATGCAAAAATACGCCGGCATAACAAAGCAATTTATTGAGCTCAATGGGCTTCGCGGTGCGGATTGTCTATGCCACTCATTCGGCGGCAGGGTGGCCATCATGCTTTCAAGTGAGGACAGCACGCTCTTTGGCAAACTCATTTTCGTTGATGCGGCGGGTGTTAAACCCAAGCGCGGAATAGGCTATTACTATCGCGTATACACCTACAAGCTTGGACGCCTGTTAGCGCGCTGCGCTTTTATAAATAAGCTGTTTCATTTAGATGAAAAGCTAAGCAACGCCGGGTCAGACGATTATAAAGCTCTTAGCGGAGCTATGCGTGAAACATTTAAAAACGTTGTGAATCTGGATTTAAGCGACAGGCTTAGCAGAATACAAAATGAAACGCTGCTTATTTGGGGCAGCGAGGATAAAGCGACGCCGATGTATATGGCGAAGCTTATGGAAAAAAAGATAAGTAATTCAGGGCTGGCTGTTATAGAAGGCGCGGGCCATTATTCATATTTAGAAAACTTTCCTAAGTTCTGCGCGATTATCGACGCGCTTTACGGAATGAGAGGTAATTTGTGAGCATAGTATACACTTTGATTTTTACCGTATTGTCAACAGCGGCCGCAACGCTTGTTGCGCTTTCATTTGTTCACATGCTTCAGCTTGAAAGCTACCAAGGGCTGATGTATTTAAAATGGGTATCAAAGCATATTGGCGATGAGGTGTTCCCAATAACCGCCGCAAGCTTGGTGGCGCTGCTTCTGAGATTCGGCTACGCTATGCTTATTTATTCGTACCCTACAATATCAACAATATCGTATTATTTAGCCGATGCGCTTTATGTGCTCATGCTCATCGCGCTTGCTTATGCCGCAAGAAAGAAAAAGCAGATAAAGCCGCTTGTATTTACGGGACGCGTAAAAAGGCTGCTTACCGTTATGATAATCTTGGTTGCGGCATGCGGCTGCTCATTTTTCCGGCCGACACAGATGTATTTAGAGCAGGGCTTCAGCGCTTTTTTGATAAGCAATATATTAAGGTATTTGCCCGGCATAATGCTGCCTCTATTCGTTTTTGCGGCATACCTTATAACATATCCTATTGAGCAAAGCGTAAAAAAATGGTACTTTAACGACGCAAAGAAAAAGCTTGAGGCGGACAAGAAACTAATAAAAATCGCAATAACCGGCAGCTTTGGCAAGACCGGCACAAAGTATGCGCTTAAAACGCTTTTATCAAAGAAATATAAAACGCTTTTTACCCCCGGCAGCTTCAATACCCCCATGGGAGTGACGCGTGTGGTAAGAGAGCAGCTAACGAATGAGCATGAAGCTTTTATCGCGGAAATGGGAGCGCGCTACAAAGGCGATATAAAGGAGCTCTGCGAGCTCGTAAGCCCTCAGTACGGCATATTAACTTCGATAGGTAAGCAGCATTTAGAAACCTTTGGCTCATACGAGAATATAATTAAAACGAAATGTGAGCTTGTAGATGCGTTGTCGCCTGACGGCTGCTGCTTCTTTAATGGTGATTCGCTTGAACTTCGAGCCGCTTACGAGCAAGCGAATTTAAAAGAAAAGTATCTTTTTGGCACAGAAGGCGACGGACTTTATATGAAAGCCTCCAATATAAGCGTTTCTTGCGAAGGAAGCGAGTTCAAGCTTATTGCGGCGGACGGCGGCGCGGTTAATTGCAGCACTCAATTATTGGGCAAGTATAATATTGTAAATCTAGTTGGCGCAGCTGCGTGCGCATATAAGCTTGGTGTGGATTTAGATTCTATTGCGCAGGGCATAAGCGAGGCCGAGCCTGTTGAACACAGGCTTCAGCTAAAAAAGGGCCTTGTCAATGTGATTGACGACGCCTTCAATTCAAACCCTGTCGGTTCAAAGGAAGCGCTTAATGTGCTATCAAGATTTTCTGGAAAACGCATTATCGTAACCCCGGGCATGGTGGAATTGGGTGAAGAGGAAGATGAGATAAATAAGGCTTTCGGGGCGCACATGGCAAATTGTGTGGATATTGCGATAGTTATTGGCAAAAAGCATGCCGACCCAATATGCGAAGGGCTTATTGAATCAGGATTTGACAAAGATAAGCTCATCAGAGTAGAATCGCTTGACGAGGCAACCATCAAGTTGCCGCAGCATACTGAACCGGGCTGCGTAGTTTTATTTGAAAACGATTTGCCCGATAATTATAAGGAGTAATCATAATATGAAGGTTGGAGTTATATTTGGCAGCAGAGCGGCTGAGCATGATGTTTCAATTATTTCAGGACTACAGCTAATCGAGAATGCCGACAAAAGCAAATACGACATATTCCCCATATATATCTCGCGTAGCGGGGACTGGTTTGTTGGCGAGCCGTTAAGAAGCATAAAAACATATAGTAGCTTTGACCCAAATATGAAAGGTATAACAAAAGTTATCCTGCCGCCTACTCCGAGCATGAAAGGACTTTACTCGCTATCCACATCTATGCTTGGAAAATCGCGTAAGGTTTGCGATTTGGATTGCGCTATTTTGGCGCTTCACGGCATGCACGGTGAAGACGGCACCGTGCAGGGTCTGCTTGAGCTTGCTGATATTCCGTACACTAGCTGCTCTGTTGTTGGTTCTGCAGTAGGTATGGATAAAATAGTTATGAAATCGGTGTTTAAAAGCTTGGGAATATCAACTGCAAAATCCGTTTTTTGCTATAGAAGCGAGTGGAAATCAAAGAGGAACGATGTTATACTGCGCGCGGAATCCCTTCAATATCCATTATATGTAAAGCCTGCAAACCTCGGTTCTTCAATAGGCATAGGAAAGGCCGCGGACAGAAACTCGCTCATAAAGGCGATCGATACGGCTTCATATTATGACAGAAGAATTCTTATCGAGCAGGAAATAAATAATCCTATTGAAATAAACTGCGCCTGCTTGGGCTTTGACGGTGAGGCGATACCCTCGCTTTGCGAGCAGCCGGCATCATGGGAGGAGTTTTTATCCTTCGACGATAAATATATGCGCGGCGGCGGCAAGGGAATGGAAGGTCTTATGCGCAAAGTGCCTGCGCCTATTTCAGCAGAGCTTACCGAGCGTATACGCTCATGCACCGTGGAAATATTCAGAGTACTTGAATGCAAGGGCGTAGTGAGAATAGATTATATGATAGACCGCGACACAAACGAAATATATGTATGCGAGATAAATACGATACCCGGTTCATTCGCTTTCTATTTATACGAGCCAATGGGCATAAGCTATAAGCAGCTTATCGATAAGCTTATAGAATACGCTTTAAAGGCGCTTGAGCAAAAGAAAGAATCGTCGTATGCATTCGATTCGGAAATACTCACAAAAGCACAGTTCAGCTCAAAAAACGGCAGTAAGCTGAGCGGTAATAAATAAAGGAGAAAAAACGCATGAATATCTACGAAGAATGGAAAAGCTACGCCGAAGCAGAACGCAGCGAAGCTGAAGAAAAATCGTTCTGGAACAATTACTTCGACATGGAGACGGAAAACTATAAACGCTTGCTCCTAGAGCATACCAAAGTGTTTTCCGGCAAGGAATCAGAGCTTGCGGCTCAGTTCAATATGGAACCCAAGGTGTTCGCCGGCTTTCTTGACGGAATAAACACAAGCCTAAAAACTGAAATTAAATTGGACGAGCTGACTCAAGACAGCGACGTTGAGCTTGACATCGATTATGAAAAGCTATATTTCAATATGCTTGACGCGAAAGCAGATTGGCTATATAACCTTACCGAATGGGATGATGTGCTCAGCGTGGACAAGCGTCATGAAATAACCAGAAGCTTCCGCGAATCCAAAATATTTAAAAAAGAATCCCAGCCGGGAAGGAATGATCCTTGTCCTTGCGGCAGCGGAAAAAAATATAAAAAATGTTGCGGAAAGGATGCGTAACGACACAAAATAAATTTAGGAGGCATGGGTTATGAAAATCAAATTCTGTGGTGCAGCAAGAGCTGTCACCGGTTCGTGCCACATGGTCACATTCAACAATGGCAAAGTGCTTATTGATTGCGGCATGCGGCAAGGCAGCGACGCTAACACTGAATATGGCGTTGCAAGCTTTCCATTCTCGCCTGCGGAAATAGACGCGGTTTTGGTAACGCATGCTCATATAGACCACACAGGCTTGATACCGCTGCTAATAAAAAAGGGGTTTAAGGGCAAAGTCTTCGCTACCGGCGCAACTGTAAAGCTTTCTACAATAATGCTGCCTGACAGCGGACACATTCAAGAGCAGGAGGCCGAATATCAAACACGAAAGAATATGCGCGCCGGCAAGCCCGCTGTAGAGCCTATGTACACAGCGCAGGATGCAACGCAGGCTCTAAAAAGCTTTGTCCCGGTGAATTATGAGCAGGAGGTCGAAATAATCCCCGGCGTTAAGGCTCGCTTCACAGATGTTGGCCATCTTTTGGGTTCGGCGGCAATAAAGCTTTGGATAACAGAGGACGGAGAAACGCGGACCGTTGCATTCTCAGGCGACATCGGCCGTGACGACCGCCCGATAATCTGTGATCCAAAGTCTATCGACAATGCGGATTACCTCGTTGTTGAGGGCACTTACGGGGACAGAAATCACGAAATAAGCACCGATAATGCAAAATGTGCAGAGCTTGCAAAGATACTTAAAGCCAGCCTCATACGCGGAGGAAACATAGTAATTCCATCTTTCGCCGTGGGCAGAACTCAGGAAATGCTTTATTATATCAAGCAACTTATCAAGGAAAACGCCGTACCGGGACTTGAAAATGTCCCCGTATATATAGATAGCCCGCTCGGAATAAGCGCAACAAAGGTTTATGAAGAATGCACCGAGGGTTATTATGACGATGAGACTAAGCTTTTGGCTAGATCCGGTTCATTGCTTGATTTCCCGAACCTTAGAATCGCACAAACCGCTGACGAGAGTAAGCTTATAAACGATCAAAGCGGAACGAACATTATTATTTCTTCCTCAGGCATGTGCGATGCCGGACGTATACGGCATCACTTAAAGCACAACCTTTTTAGGGCTGATTCAACAATAGTATTCACCGGCTATCAAGCCGTAGGTACGCTTGGCAGGATTTTGCTTGATGGAGCAAAAAAAGTCAAGCTGTTTGGCGAAGAAGTTCGGGTAAATGCAACGATAGAGCGCATCGAAGGCTTCTCAGGCCATGCCGGACGAGACGAAATAATTGAATGGATAAATGCCGTTAAAAACAAGCCGCATAAAATTTTTCTCGTACACGGTGAAGAAGACGTGCTCGAATCGCTTAGCAGAGCTGTGCGCTCATTGGGCTACGATGTTGAAGTGCCGATGCTTATGGAGGAGTTTAGCATAACCGAGCACGGCGTTGAGCGTGCGCAGGCCACCGTTACGCCAAAGGCAACCAAGGCGCTCGCGGATATTCGTATGCAGGACATGCTCAAGGAGCTGTCTCGCCTAAGCTCGCTTATCGACGCAGGAAAGTTTGCCGGCGAAGACGGCGCATTAAAGGCGAATATAATGCTTGCCGATATGAAAACGTTTGTTGACAAATGGGAAAGATTGATCTAACTAAAAAAATAACCCGCAGCAGCTCAAAGGGCCATTCCGGCTTTTTTAAAACGCTGTGGGTTTAGTATGTTGCCTATATGCAACGAGCTGAATAATAATATAAAAAGGCTATGCCTATAGGCAGAGGTGAAATATGATCTATTTAGATAACAGCGCAACGACATTTACGTTAAATTCAGCGGCGTCAGCCGCTTATAAATATATGACCGAAAGCTTCTTCAACCCGGCGGCGGCCTATTCTCCCGCTGTTTCTGTAGAGCGAGACGTGAACTTGGCAAGAGCACGGCTTGCCGCTGCAATGGGGGGCGCTCCAGATGAAGTTATCTATACTTCCGGCGGAACCGAGAGCAATAATATGGCTGTGCTCGGAACGCTTAAAGCAAAGCGCGGCAACGGAAGAATTATTGTTGGCGCCA
>CAZZNN010000092.1:0-8288 GCA_964655605.1 uncultured Oscillospiraceae bacterium | reverse complement strand
CTATTTGGCCGCCGGTGACCGTGACGGAGGCGTCGCCCGTCACAGCGGCCTTGCCGCCGCCATATACAGAGTTGACTACGCCGCCCTCAACGAGTATGTGCGTATCGCCCACGCATTCGGTTGCCGAGCTTGCACCGTAGACATTCCAAGTGACCGTTTTGTCGTTTGTATCCGAAGCAAAGAGCGTCCACTGTTCTATGCCGTCGGACGAATAGTAGATTGCGGTGTGGTCTGCGTCCGCGCCGTTGGTTATTTTTATGTAATTACCATTGCCGTAGATCTCGGTATCTACTCTCTCCGGCGCGGGCAGTATGCGCTTGACCGTTGCGCTTGTCACAGTGGAAAACGTGCCTGTATAGCCGTTCGTGCCCGTGGCTACAAGGCGGAGGTAGTAACCCGTATCGTCATTTGTGCAGGTATATTCGCTTGCCGTCGCGCCCTCTATGGGCGTGCCGTTTACGCTTGTGCCTGTCGCTCTGTACCATTGATATTCCGCGCTCGCGCTTGACGGCGTTAGTGCCGCCGTGAGCGCAACGCCCGTGCCCGGTGCATCGCCATGTATGGCTATTCCGGTTATAGCCTCCGCCAGTATTAGTTGATTTGTGCCCGATGCGGCAAGCGTCTTGCCGTTATATGTGAATTTGCCAATGTCGCTGCTTATATTCGTGCCCTGCGCCACCACAGTGCCTACGCTCGGTGGACTGGCATTTGAGAGAAGTATGGCTGAGCCTTCGGCAAGCTGGCCTGAGGTATAAACGCGGCAGGCGTCAAACGAGCTTAGCTTAATCCCCTCCATGCTTATGCCGCCTATTTGCAATATGCCTTCGCCGTAAAGCGTCACCGAGGATTTACCGTTTACATTGGCTGCGCAACCGTCAACATTACCAGCAACAACACCAGACTTTATATGTATATTCGCATCACCGCATACAGCGTTTTCGATGTAATTCCCTCCCGCAAAAACGCTTCCCACCGTGCCGCCCATAATAATGATATTCGTGCTGCTTGCATTGCTTTTATAGCCCGCGCCATAAGCAGCATCGCTCACCACGCCTCCGGTCACCGTTATATTAGTTTCGCCAATGATATTGGCGTTTACCGCGCCGCCGCCATAGATGCAACAAACCGTACCGCCCGCCATTTCAATATGCGTATCACCCGCATATTCCGCATCATTGCAGCAGCCGCCGTAAACGGTCGCGTTTTCAAGATTCTGAGCGGACTGCAAAGGCAGAAATTCGCTATCAAAAGATAATTTGTACTGAATATCGCATAAATTGCTTGCCTCATTGGACGCCGTAACAACCTTTATCCATGCACCGTTAGCATAAATATTGCATCCTTCAACATAAGGCTCGCGCGCTTGCGTGTCATTAGGCGCAGCTTCTACTAAGCCGTTATCCGTTACAACAGCGGGCAGCGGCGTTCCGTCGTAATCCGCAGGGCGTAATAATGGATCTATGCTTAGTGGGAGCAGCTTTTTTCCATCACCAATAACATAGCGGGGCATGTTTACAATATCACCACAAGCCGAAGCGCTTATTGTGGGAATAAAAGATAAGAACAAAAGTAAGGCCAACAGCATGGCAAGCTGTTTTCTCATAACGTTCTCCTTATTAAGCAAGTATTTATGTGTTGCAAACGTTTTGATTATATCACTTGCTTGTCGATGGTCAATATGTATTGTCGGTTTTAGTGTCATGTTATGAATTAACGGAGTCTTTCGCCGTGTTGTAAAATTGAGTGCCATGGCGAAAGAGAAAGAGCTAAGCTCAAAGGAAATAGCTATTTTGCACTAATGATAACGCGGTTGTCAGAATTGCGGACGACAGATTAAGTCATCAGACAAGATGTATGAAAGAGTAATTGGTGTTTGCCGATACAAAAATTTATAGTATACTCTATCTACCATAATTTATTTTAAGCCGTTCAGTCGGGCATTGACGGTGAGATATAACGTAGAATGAACCTGTGAAGCTTCTGTTATGGACGATAAAAAGAGATATTATACGAGGCGACTATCATGGATATGTATGCGGCGCTAAAACGCTATTTCGGTCATAGTGAATTTAGGTGCGGGCAAAAGCATCTAATCGGGGCGATTTTAGCCGGGAACGATGTGTTGGGAGTCATGCCTACCGGCGGAGGAAAATCGCTGTGCTATCAGATCCCCGCAATACTGCTGCCGGGTGTTACTCTGGTGGTTTCTCCGCTGATTTCGCTTATGAAGGATCAGGTCGCGGCATTAAAGGAGTCGGGCGTGAGCGCTGCGTTTATCAACAGCTCGCTCAGTGCACAGCAGCTGCACACCGTCTATAATCGTGCTCGAAACGGCGCGTACAAGCTCATATATATTGCTCCTGAACGGCTTGGCAGCGAAGACTTTGATTCCATTGACCCAGGCGTTAGCCGTATCGCTTATCGCAGTGGACGAAGCGCACTGCATATCTCAGTGGGGGCAAGATTTTAGGCCAAGTTATCTTAAAATTATTGATTTCATCGACGCTTTACCCAAGCGCCCTGTTGTGGCCGGCTTTACAGCCACAGCTACAGCTAAAGTGCAAGAAGACATCGTTCGCTTACTCGAACTGCACAAGCCTGTTCTGGAAATCACCGGATTTGACAGGCCAAATCTGTTTTTCGATGTACAACAGCCAAAGAATAAAATGGCTGCGCTTTGTTCGCTTGTTCAAGCGCGGCAGAATCGAAGCGGCATTATCTATTGCGCTACTCGCGCATCGGTTGAGCGAATCTGCTCCGCGCTTTGCGGCATGGGGATTGCGGCAACCCGCTATCATGCAGGGCTTGAGGACGCCGAGCGGCAAAAGAATCAAGATGATTTTCAGTTCGACAGGAAAACTGTGATGGTAGCCACTAACGCCTTTGGTATGGGCATAGACAAGTCAAACGTTGGATTTGTTATACACTACAATATGCCCAAAAGCCTTGAAGCATATTATCAGGAAGCCGGCCGCGCCGGTCGGGACGGCGAAGGTGCTGACTGTATTCTGCTCTACTCAGCAGGAGACATAACGACTGCAAAATATCTGATTGAGAATGGCGGCAATGAGGAATTCGACGCCAATGAGCTGGCGCTTGTCCGCAAGCAGGATTATGAGCGGCTGAATGTCATGACGAGCTATTGCAAAACAACGAATTGTCTTCGCGGCTATATTCTTGATTACTTTGGCCAAAGCCATGCTGAGCTTTGCGGTAACTGCGGAAATTGCAATGGAGAATATAAGATCGAGGATATTACCGTCCCCGCGCAGATGGTTCTTTCCTGCATTATGCGCATTAAAGAGCGGCAAGGCTATTACGTTGGAAAAACGCTCGTCATTCAAGTTCTCCGTGGAAGCAATGACCAGCGTATATTAAGTTTGGGGCTAAACGAGCTTTCAACCTATGGTCTTATGAAAGAACGCTCCACAGTTCAGGTGCATACGATTATAGACTTTTTAGAGATTGAGGGTCTTATAAAAACCAATCCCGCTCACTCAACATTGGAGCCTGCCGACAGTGCGCGCGACGTGCTATTTCACGGCAAAAAGGTTTCAATGCCCACGCGAGCCGACCGCAGCACAGAAAAGCCCGACAGTAAGCGAAGAAAAATTTCGGCTGCCACTACTGCCGCTATCGATGATGCCGGTCTCCTTGCGGCCCTCAAAGCTATGCGGACCCATATAGCTCGTGAGCAAAACGTCCCGTCATATATTGTATTCTCCAATGCTGCCCTTGCCGACATGGCAAGAAAAGCGCCACGAACGATGTCTGAGTTTCTTGATGTTTCCGGCGTTGGTGAGGTCAAAGCCGCGCGATATGGCGCCGAATTTCTAAAAGTGATCGCTCAATACACGGAAGCAAGCGAAACACAAGAAACCTAGGGGCGGCTCATTTTGAGGTTTGGCTGAGTATGCCCTGGTTCTTTTTTAGCTTCATATACACTTTTTTACATGAAAAATCGTCGCCCAGCATAATCGAGGTGCTTTTTGCAAAGGCTATCAGTTCTTTTAATTTATCGCCGCTGCTCAAAGCTTGTATAGTCTCGTCCTCCTCTATTTCCATAAAAACGCCGAGTCCTTCAACGGCCTGTATTGCTATTTCCCTGTTTCCATTTTGATACACGCAAGAATTATTCACCAGCGCACACCATTCGCAAAGTCCCGCGCTAATGAATATCTGCCTTGCTTTTGCTGCCGAATCAATATTCGCCGCTATCTTTTCTTCTGAGACCACATTGCCAAGCTCGTCATATTCTTTTTTCTTATAGCAAAGTTTCTGGCCCACATTATCATTTTCAGTTATACTTCTAACCAAAAACGAATTGTTTATAAGCGTCTCATAATCCGCAGCCGCTATCTCCGCCATCGTAAGGTGCGAAAAATAGTGATCCTCCAATATAAACCGCCTTGCATTTTTAAAGCCTTTTGCCTTTAATTTAGCATCAACAGCGTTTAAATCATCAAACACCTCGTAGGTGACCTCTGTTTCTCTCATTTCAGCTTCGCCTTTACTTCTTGCAAATATTTGCTTCCGCTCTCAACAAGCAGCTCGCCATCTACAGCCAAACCTATGGTTTCGCCCATTATTGTAAAGCGCTTTACGCGCTCCTCAGCGACCGCCTTTTTAAGCCCGGCTTTATCTGTCATTTCAGCCGGAATCACTGTGCCCGCCTGTTTTTCTTTATCTATAAGCTCTATGAAATCATCCATATCGTCCATATCGGCGGTGAGCATGCCAACCTTGGGTGAATCGGTGAGCGGAAGCCGCATGATTATCTCGCCGTCCTCCATCTTGCCGGTCTCACGGAAGCCAAGCGAATAGTAGAGCTCGCGTGCTGATGTGTTGCCGGGCACATAATCAAGATAGACAGCATCGAACCTTCCCGCATCTTTTATCAATTCTATCGCGGCTTGCATTGCCTTTCTGCCATAACCCTTATGCTGCATTTCATGCGCTATCATGAAGCGCCACACGTCCGCGCACCGCTCAGCTTCGTCCCAATCCAGCATAACGAAGCCTACCACATTGTCGCCATCACAAACAGCGAAGGGTCGCGCTTCATCATAATAGAGCCATGCCTGCGCCAGCGACACAACATTTGGCGCGACAAACTTATTCTGTTCGTCTGGCAGCTTCATATCAATGATCTTTTTAAATGTTTTCTCACTTACCGGTTCAATATACAGCATATATACTCCCTCACATATCGCTTAGCTTTGTCACGACCGGCTTGCCATCTGCATCTAAAAGCGGCGTTAAGCCTCCCGCGTAGCCTGACTGGACGAAAAGATAATTCACGCCCGTTTTCTTATCCACAAGCACTAGTTTGACCCCGCTTACCAACGCGTTACCCTCGTTATGCGTTATTTCAAATCTCTGGTCGGATTTCATCTTTGCACTCTCCTAAGCATTTCTTTCTAAAATAATATCACTTTTGTAATACATATTCAAGCGCCTTACATATCCTCCGGAGCCTGTTTTCCGAGCCAAATACCGTTGCTGCCCGTAATCGCACCTCTATTGTCATATTGATACGGCGCAGACGTGGAGGCATTAGTTTGGCTCTCCTGCGCTATATATTTGTTCAGCGCATAAAATGCGGACTAAGCGGTGTTGCAATATATGTGGTTTTGTGAGAAAATAATCAAAAATGCAGTTGGAGTTTCATAGATTAACATGACAAAATTAAAATCCACAGTTGCGAAAATAGCCGAGAATACAAAAGTTGTAAAGGATAGGCATCACACTCAGGAGCTTCGTCAAGAGCGCCACAAGCTGTATGCAATCATTGCAACGCTTGCGGTTATTTTAGAGTTCTATCTTGACGCGTTCGTATTTACCGATAAGTATTACAACGTCACCGGCACGCGAGGCATGACCACAATCATTTTGGCCGGCGTTGCCATCGCGGCGCTTTTTTATGCGTTTTGCAGGTTCAAATGGAAAAAGAGGCTCACGCCCTTCGATATTGGTGAAACAATAAGCCTCATGACTGCCGCCGATTGGGGCATGGTGCTTTATCTTATCGCCGCAACGGTATCGTCTATACTTTCAAAGTACCCAAGCAAGGTGCTTTTAGGCGACGAGGTCCGTTATGACGGTCTGCTCACACAATATGCGTATGCCTCTCTCTACTTCATGGCTTCGCGGCTTTATAAGCACCGTTCATGGTTTGATATAGTCTTCAGCGGTGTGGTATTCGCTTTTACGGCGCTCGGCGTGCTGCAATTCTTTGGGATCAACGCGTTTGGGCTGTACGGCGATGGCAAGAATCTCTATAACCTAAGCTTTATGACGCTGTATGGCAACATTAACATCGTATCAACCGTTTCCGGCATAATGACCGTCTATTTTGGATTGCTCTTTATAAAATCAGACGAGAAATACATGTCCTTATTCGGAGCGGCGTCCTGCTGCGCTCTGTTCACTCAGGCAATGGCGGGTTCTGACAGCGGCTGGGTAAATATCGCCGCGGGCTTGATTTCAATGATACCTTTCATTTTCGTTAACAGAAAACGCATACTGCGCTACGGAATGCTAATCGCCGGATTGGGCATTATGGGCTTCTTGCGTGATTGGCTGTATGAAAACTGCGTTGTTGGCACGGTTGACAACGCAGTTGCGGGTACTTACACCACGCTTGGCAATCTATGGCTCGCCATAGTTGCGCTTGGCGCGATTATATGGCTCGTTGCTTTTACCTTAGGGCGCAAGATCAAGCTCACGGCCAAGACTTCCATGATCGCGTGCTGGGCGCTCATCGTGTGCATACTTATCGGCGGCGTGCTTGGCATCGAAATTCTCGGCGCAAAATTTGAAAGCGGCAATATCCATCAAGCGCGCGAAATGCTGCACGGCAATCTTGACGACAGTTTCATGTCCGGTCGCGGTTATATATGGAAGACCTGCTTCGGCCTCATTAAATATAACCCTATATTCGGCTCTGGCCCTGATACCCTCGGTAATCTTCATAATGAGGTTTACGGAGACGACGCTGCCGTTCGCATGGGCGTCACCGTAGATAAAGCCCATAATGAGTATATTCAGTATGCGGTCTGTGAAGGGCTGGCCGGCCTTGCGGGATATTTGCTATGCGTAGTTGGGGTGCTTGTGCTTTGGATAAAGCGCAAGCGTTGGCACGACGACCAGCCTGCGTATATTTTCGCTGCCGGAGGCACGGTGATAGCGTATCTATGTCAGGCGGTGTTCAACCTATCAGTTCCCATATCGGCGCCGTACTTCTTTATTTTCCTGGGTTTTGCCGCAAACAGGCAAACCTACGAGGAAACAAAGATAATATAAAGCAGCAGAGCCGTCCAAGAAGCATACTGGGCGGCTCTCTTTTTGTGTTAGCAATTTAATGTGCTTTTGATAGTGACCTCAGCTGCTATTTTCAATCCGTCACTTATCATTTCAAGGCTCATACTGGGCGCGGCGGTATTTATTTTCGCAACCTGCTGCGCAGCATAAGGCACATGAATGAATCCGCCCACGATGTTAGGCTGCTCTATATCAATATAATGCAGCAGGCTATACATCACTTCATTACATACATACGTTCCCGCTGTATACGATACGCAAGCCGGTATGCCAGCAGAGCACAGCTCCTCCACTATCTCCTTAGCGGGAAGCTTTGTAAAATATGCATTGCAGCCGTTTTTAATTATTGCCTCACCAATAGGCTGTAAGCCTGAATTATCCGCTATGCGCGCATCAATATAATTTATGCCGACAAATTCCGGCGTTATTTGCGCTCTGCCTCCCGCTTGGCCTATACTCTTCGATGGCCGTCTTCATCTTCGCCGCTCCAACATGAAAAACCGTTGGTAGCTCCACCCTAACAACAGCCGCTCCGGCAATTATATCCGGCAAAAGCTTCACTGCTTCATACGCAGGATTAATTTTTTCTCCTCCAAAGGGGTCAAAGCCAGTAAAAAGTATCTTCATCAACATTCTCCGTTAGCACGTCTTATTTCATTATTTTACAATAGCATATATTTATAATACTGTATATTAAGTTTAGGAGGCGGCGTCTTTGAAAAAGTTGCTTTATATTTTAATCATACTTATTACGGCCACGCTCGCGTGGTCATGTGCTCCCGCTGTTCCGGATGTTTTGGAGGTTACGCCCTCGCTCGTGCCGACAGCGACGCTGCCTTTGCTCCCTTCGCCTACACTCGCGCCACTACCCACTATTGCTTCTACCCCGCTGCCTTTATCAGCCGACAAAACCGTCATTGCCGACGGCTTTTATTACGTCGAACTTAACGATGAAATAAAGCGGC
>CAZZNN010000091.1:0-8289 GCA_964655605.1 uncultured Oscillospiraceae bacterium | reverse complement strand
GAACTCCTGTTACCGCCGTGAAAGGGCGGTGTCTTAACCGCTTGACCAAGGGGCCGATTAAGTAAATGGTCGGGGTGAAGGGATTTGAACCCCCGGCCCCATGCTCCCAAAGCACGTGCGCTACCGAACTGCGCTACACCCCGTTCGCATTTCGCTTTAAGCGACGCTTAATAATATAACGCATAAATTTTGTCTTGTCAACTGTTTTTACAAACATATTTGCAATAATTGTTTTTGTTTGTTTGCACATATATTGTATGATATAATATGAAAAAACACAAGCAAAGGTATTTATTATGAAAAAAGTTACCATATATACCGATGGCGCATGTTCCGGAAACCCCGGACCCGGCGGATACGGGGCAATATTGATATATAATGATATAAAAAAGGAGCTCAGCGGCAGTGAAGAGCTGACAACAAACAATAAAATGGAACTTCAGGCGGCCATTGAAGCTTTGAGCGCGCTCAAGGAGCCATGCGAGGTCGATTTGTTCACCGATAGCGCATACCTGTGCAAAGCCTTCAATGATGGCTGGATATATAGCTGGATAAAAAAGAATTGGATAACCTCAACAGGCAAACCTGTTGAAAATCAAGAGCAATGGAATTTATTGCTCGCTTTAAGCAGAAAGCATAAAATTCTTTGGCACAAGGTCAAGGGTCACAGCAATAATGAGTATAACAATCTATGCGATAAACTGGCGCGAGAAGCAATAAAAAGATGTTGATCCCGTTTTTTTAACCGTATGTATTCGTTAAACTTGTCTTTAACGAATAGTTAATGAGATTTCTTCCCTTGTACGAGCAAAAAGGTAAATTTATTATGAGCGACTATTCAAGCATTCAATTTAAAGAATACACGCAAAAGCTTAGAGAACTACAAAAAGAGCTTCCCTCTTTTTGCGCTGAGTTTTTTAGAGGTATCGACAACACAACCCTCATTAGAACCAGATATTCGTACGCTATAGATTTAAAAGGCTTCTTTAGATTTTTGATAACTCAAATACCGGAATTCGGCTCACAAACGCTTACAGAGTCTGACGAAGAATACGAAAAGCAAGTATGCGAAAGAATTAAAAAGCTTGATCTATCGAGCCTTAACGACGTTGATGTAACGCACATCGAGCTATATCTTGAGCATGTTTCATACTATTGTAATCCTGATGGCAAAGAGATACTTAACAATGAAAGAGCCAAGGCCAGAAAGCTTTCATCAATACGGGCCCTGTACAAATATTTCATGCGCAAGGAAAAGATCACTCGCAACTCCCCTGCCCTTGTGCCAACTCCCGAGCTGCACGACAAGGCGATAATACGCTTAGAGCCCAATGAAATTGCCGACCTGCTCGACGTAGTTCAAAGTGGCGAAGGTCTGTCTGAAAGACAAAAAAAATACCATCAATTAACTCAACTGCGCGATTTGGCCATACTAACATTGTTTCTAGGCACCGGCATACGCATTAGCGAGCTTGTTGGCATAGACATGGACGATATAAATTTTCAGGAAAACGAGTTTTCCGTTATAAGAAAAGGCGGCGATCAGGATATTCTGGTGTTCGGTGAAGAGGCGCGCGACGCGCTTTTGGGCTACATGCTAAAACGCGAGCAGCAAATGGCCGCGCCGGGACATGAAAACGCCTTGTTTTTATCTATGCAGAATAAGAGAATCACAGTAAGAGCAGTTGAAAACTTAGTTAAGAAATATGCGCTTATTGCCGTACCGCTAAAAAAAATATCGCCCCATAAGCTTAGAAGCACATTTGGTACGTCTCTATATCAGGAAACCGGCGATATATATTTGGTAGCCGACGTTTTAGGGCACAAGGACGTCAACACCACGCGCAAGCATTATGCCGCTATATCAAAAGACCGGCGCAGGCTTGCCGCGCAGGTCATAAAGCTTCGCGAGGACATGAACGCTAAGCCGTCCGATCCGGATACTAAATAAGCTTTATTTGCGTTTTCTATGCCCCACCATCACACGTTTGTCGGCTTCATTATCGGATAGCTCCTGCTCGTATTTTTGCAGTTTATCGTTCCATTCGGCAAGCAACTCGTCAGGTACGCCTATATATCTTTCTTCCACATCATCCGACTCGGTCTCCCCCGCCTTTTCAACAAGATAGCCTTCGCTCTCATCAAGCGCCATGTCGGCCAATACGACCTTATAGTCCGAATCGCTATTATCTATGCATTTGCAACAATTATCGCAGATTTTATTCGGATCAAGGTCGCATCTATCATCAGGAGTACGAAAACCTGGCATTTGCTAAACCTCCTTTATTCTGTCCAGTGATTTCATAACGGCAAGCTTGCCGTGCGAATAAGTCAACCCGCCCTGAATGTACACCGTATACGGAGGTCTTATTGGCGCATCGGCGCTCAGCTCGATTGACGAGCCCTGAACAAAAGCACCCGCCGCCATTATAACGGGATCACAATAGCCCGGCATATCCCACGGCTCAGGGTCCACAAAGCTATCTATAGGCGAAGCCGCCTGTATGCCCTTGCAAAACGCTATAACCTTGTCCGGCGTGTCAAAACGCAACGCCTGCACTATGTCGGCGCGGTCAAAGTCGCTCGCGGGCATGGTATTCAGTCCAAGCTTTTCAAACACGGCCGCAAATAATACGGCAGTCTTTAAGCTCTGCGCTACGGTATGCGGCGCCATAAACAGCCCTTGATAAAACGGGCGATAGCTTCCTGCATACGAACCCGCTTCCCTGCCTATTCCGGGTACGGTAAGCAGGTTTTCTATCTTTTTAAGCGCTTGTGCGTTGCCCGCAATATATCCGCCAGTGGGCGCCAATCCGCCGCCCGGATTTTTAATCAATGAACCGGCCATTATATCCGCGCCGTAATACACAGGCTCATGAAGCTGTGTAAACTCGCCGTAGCAATTATCGACAAAAATCGTGCAATCGGCTGAACATGCTTTTATCAAGTCAAACGCAGGCTTCATTTTCTCCGGAGCAATGGCATTCCGCCAGTCGTATCCGCGTGACCTCTGAAAATGCGCAACTTTTATTTTTCCCTTCTCCAAGCGCAGCTTCAATGCATTTAAATCTATCTCGCCGTCATCTTTTAAATCTATTTGCTCATATTTGATTCCGGTTCGTTTGAGCGAGCATGATTCATCGCCGGAGATGCCGATGGCTTTTTCAAGCGTATCATAAGGTCTCCCCGTTACCGCCAGCAGAGTATCGCCCGGCTCAAGCAATCCTCGAAGCGCCGTATAAAGCGTGTGAGTGCCGGAGGAAAACTGAGGACGAACCAGCGCGTCCTCACATTCAAGCGCATGCGCAAACACTTTGTCGAGCGCGTCTCTGCCTATATCATCATAGCCGTAGCCGGTGGTTGGTGCAAAATGTCTTGAGGAAATACGCTCCTTTGCAAAAGCTGATAACACCCTTGCCTGATTTGCCAATTCCAGCTTATCTATTCTATCAAATGCGGGCGCAACGCGTTTCTCCGCCAGTTCGACAGCATTTACGCTCTCTTGTGTGGCTCCGTATATATCATTCATCTTTATGCCCTTCTTTCGCTGAAATCGTTGATATTGCGTGCTTATAAATAAGCATCTGCTTTCCGTCGCTTTCGACCAAAAGCGCAAACGAATCAAAGCCTATCAGCTTAACATTGTTTAATTGATAGCCGTTTATCATAATTATTGTAACGCGTTCTTCGCGTTTGCGTATTTCGTTCAAAAACTGATCCTGCAGCGTGCGCTGCGCTTTGGGAGCCTGATTATCGCTCATTATGCACCTCCGAAATATTGTACCGTAAAATCGACCGCGGCTTCAAACGACATATCCATAATATCTATCCAGTTAATGCGTTTATCGCGTTTGAACCAAGTCATTTGGCGCTTGGCGAAGTGACGCGTTTCGAGCTTTATCGCGGCGATAGCTTCAGCGTAAGTACACTCGCCCTCAAGGCAACCTATTATCTGCTTATAACCCAGGCCTTGAAATGCGGGCAAGGCTCTATTTGGATAAAGCTTATACAGCGCTTTAACTTCATCAATCAAGCCATTCGCTATCATATCATCGACTCGCTTCTCAATGTGCTCATAAAGCGCCGCTCTTGGCACATTCAAGCCGATTATATGAGGATTATAGGATATCTGCAAATTGGCGGAATTTTGAAAATCATCGCCGTGCTCCCCTATCGTCTTTCCCGTTGCATGATATATTTCAAGCGCTCTGATTATGCGCTTTTTATCGTTTTTATGCAAGCGCTCCGCGCTTCTTGGATCCACTTTTTTAAGGAGGGAATATGCATATCCGTCGTTTTCCGTTTCAAGCTCAGTTAGTTCTGTGCGATATTTTGGGCTGCTTGCTGTGTTTGTGAAATTGAGAGGATATGTGAGCGAATTGATATATAGCCCTGTTCCACCCACCACAAGCGCTCTGTGCCCACGCTTAACAATATCGTTTATAGCAGCGCCGGCAAGGCTTTGAAAGCATGCAACGCTAAAATCGCTGTCGCAAACGTCCGCAACGTCCAACAGGTGATGCTTTACTTGAAACTGCTCCTCCTTGGTAACCTTGGCCGAGCCTATATCCATGCCGCGATATACCTGAATTGAATCAGCCGAAATTATTTCGGCGTCCATTTTTTTCGCTACGCTCAGTCCCAGCGCCGATTTTCCGCACGCTGTTGGACCAATTATTAAAAATAGCTCCGTTTTTTCTGCCATATTGCTAAACCACTCGCTTAAATAGCTTCTCAAATTCGCGCTTGCTCATCGATACCATCACCGGCCTGCCGTGCGGACAAGTCAGCGGCGCTCCCTGCTTTTCGTATGCCTTTAGCAACGCGCTTATTTGCGCATCGTCCAGCCTATCTCCCGCTTTTATCGCATGCTTGCAGGCGGCGTGAATGAGTGCCGAACGCTTCATCTCATTTGCTGTAAGCTTATTTCTTTTATCCAAAAGCGCTATGGCCTCAAGAATAAAATTATTTATAGAGCCGCTGTCCATTATGGTGGGTACCGACCTAATGCTTATCGTATAAGCGCCAAATTCTTCTATTTCAAAGCCTAACTCCTCAAGCTGACACATATTGCTCATCACAGTATCCCATTCAACAGGCGTAAGCCTTATAACCACCGGCATAAGCAGCGCTTGAGAATATGATTGCTGCTCATGGCACATTATCCTCTCATACAATTGTCTTTCATGTGCGGCATGCTGATCAATGAAGAAAATATTATCGCCCTGCTCTATTACTATATAGCAGTTGAATAATTGGCCAACTATTTTGTAGCGCTGTGAGTCTAACGTTAAGCGCTCCTGAACTATCTCAAAAGTATGTTTCGCAGCAACCGGCTCAGCTTCTGTGCGTTCCGGTTCTGCCTTATCCTCAGCGTGTACGCTTTCAAGCCTAAAGCTTTGTCTTATGCCCATATCGCTTACGTTAAAACCGCCCATTGGAGCAAATGTCTCCGAAACGCTGATTGGCTTCGCCTGATACGATGAGTTTAATATCTCTGTTGCAAGCGCCGCGCTAACGTTTGCGCTTTCATCTAGCTTCTTTAAAGCATCGCTTTTGCTCTCAGCTCTGACCTCAGGCGTATTATTCAAAGCCTCTCTTACGGCTCTGAATAAAGCGCCCTCAACCCTGTTTTCATCCTTAAAACGCACATCCATTTTATTTGGATGAACGTTTACATCGATTTCTCGGCTGCTGATTTCTATATTTAGAATAGCAAACGCGAATTTGCCCACCATTACTCGCGTTTCAAAGGCTCTTTGCAGTACGAACGACAGCTTCTGCGAGCGAATAAAGCGCCTGTTAATAAAGAACGACTGCGAAAGCCTGTTGCTCTTTGTGAGCTGCTCATTACCTACAAAGCCTGATATTCTAATATATCCATCATCGTATTCCACGCCGCAAAGATACGGTATGCAATCGCCCCCATACACGCAGAAAGCAGCGTTTTTCAGTTCTCCCGAGCCTTCGCTCGAATAAATCGTTTTATCGTTTTGAACATATTTAAAAGCTATATCCGGACGCGCAAGTATCATTCTTGACATATAATCCGCTATCGCCGCGCCTTCTGAGCGCTCCGATTTAAGGAATTTTCTTCGCGCGGGTATATTGAAAAACAAATTTGATACTTCCACCGTAGTACCTGCCGCGCAGCCTATCTCGCCAGTTTTCTCCACTGTTCCGCCCGAAATGATTATTTCCGTGCCGGTTTCGTCCTCCGCACGCTTTGTTTTCATGCACACATGCGCGACCGAAGCTATAGATGATAGCGCCTCGCCTCTAAAGCCAAGCGTTTCTATGCTCTCTAGATCCAGCGCTGTTGATATTTTGCTCGTAGCGTGATGTAAAAACGCCGTAGCGACGAATTCAGACGCTATTCCGCCGCCGTTATCTGATACGCGAATATAGTTTATTCCGCCGTTCCTGGTTTCCACAACGATGCTGCCAGAACCTGCGTCTATTGCGTTTTCCACCAATTCTTTAACAACGGAAGCAGGTCTTTCTATAACCTCGCCGGCGGCTATTTGATTTGCAGTCAGCGTGTCCAGCACGCGAATCATTGCCATTTTTTACCTCAGCTTTGCACGAATGTGCAGGTCGTATAATTTGTTCATCGCGTCTCTTGGCGATAAGCTGTCAATGTCAATATCGCGCAGCTCACTCATAATATCATCGGGTTTGCTGGAACCAAACATATTCGTTTGAGCAGCTCCGTCCGCTTCCTGCATTATGGCGTCATGATTTATGTCAGCCTTTTCAAGCTGTATAAGTATAGCCTTTGCGCGTTGAATAACAGAATCAGGCAGGCCTGCCAAACGCGCCACTTGTATGCCAAAGCTTTTATCCGTGCCGCCCTTCACAACGCGACGCAAAAAGATAATATCGTCCCCTACCTCTTTTACTGTGATACGATAGTTCTTCAAGCCGCCAAGCTTCGCTTCAAGCTCTGTAAGCTCATGATAGTGCGTTGCAAACAAAGTCTTTGCGCCGCATTTACCCTTGTCGGCTATATGCTCAAGCACCGCCCAAGCTATGCTCAACCCATCGAACGTGCTTGTGCCGCGGCCTATTTCATCTATGATGAGTAAGCTGCGCTCAGTAGCGTTGTTCAAAATATTAGACATCTCTGTCATTTCAACCATAAATGTGCTCTCACCGGCGGCAAGATCGTCGGAAGCGCCTATCCTTGTGAATATCCTATCCACCAATGGAAGCTTTGCCGATTTTGCAGGCACGAACGAGCCTATATGCGCAATGAGCGTTATAAGCGCCACTTGCCGCATATATGTGCTTTTACCTGCCATATTTGGGCCTGTGAGAATGATTATCCTGTTGCTTTTATTATCGAGGAGCGTATTATTTGGCACAAAATCGCCCTTTAAATTCCGCTCCACTACGGGGTGGCGCCCTTCTTTTATATCTATAACTCCGTCCTTATTGAATTGAGGACGGCAATAATTATTGTCTACAGCTATCTTTGCAAGCGCCGAAAACACATCAAGCTGAGCAATAAGCCTAGCGTCATTTTGCAGTCTGTCTATGCAATTAAGTAAAATCACTTTAATTTGAGCAAACAGCTTACTTTCAAGCGCAACAAGCTTTTCTTCCGAACCGAGTATGCGCTCCTCAAGCTCTTTAAGCTCCTGAGTGATATATCTTTCAGCGTTGGCCAAGGTCTGTTTGCGCTGATATGTATCAGGTACAAGCCCCTGATATGATTTTGTTACCTCTATATAGAAACCAAAGACACGGTTATACCCAACACGCAGGTTCTTTATGCCCGTGTTCTCGCGTTCGCGCACCTCTAATGCCGCAAGCCAGTCCTTTGACGAATCCGCCATACAGCGAAGCTCGTCCGCTTCTTTATTGTAGCCGGGCTTAATATAGCCGCCGTCCTTTAATTGAGCCGGAGGGTCGTCGATTATTGCGGCAAATAGAAGATTTGCAATATCGTCCATCAGATCAAGCTCGCCATTTATTCTTATAAGCGGCTTGCACATAAACTCGGAGGTATTCTTCACAAGCTCCGGCAGCTTGCTTAACGAGGTTCTTAGCGCCACACAGTCCCTTGCATTTATCGAACCATAGGCAATTTTGCTGCAAAGCCTTTCAATATCGTATATATTGTTAAGCGCATTACGAAGAGCGTCCCGCTCTATTTGCTTTTTAGATAGTTCATCAACCGCATTTAATCTTTCTTCTATCGCCTCTATATTCTGGAGAGGCTGTTCAAGCCAAGAGCGCATAAGCCTTGCGCCCATCGACGTTACCGTTTGATCGAGCACATTG
>CAZZNN010000090.1:0-8297 GCA_964655605.1 uncultured Oscillospiraceae bacterium | reverse complement strand
CGCTTCACGCTCTCCATTGCCTCCGCCGTTTCCTTAACTATCCTGTCGCCCTTGGCCACCGCGTCAAGCGTGTCCTCGATAAGCTGAGTGGTGTCCTTCGCAGCCGCGCTCGAGCGCTCGGCAAGCTGCCTCACCTCGTCCGCTACCACAACGAAGCCCTGTCCGGCCTCGCCAGCGCGCGCCGCCTCGACGGACGCGTTCAGCGCAAGTATATTGGTTTGGAAGGCTATATCCTCTATCGTCTTTATTATCGCGTTTATCTCCGTTGACTTATCGTTAATCTCCTTCATGGCGCGCATCATGCCCTCCATGCTCGCCGCCGCGCCCTTCACGCTGCGCCCCGCGCGCTTAGTCTCTGTGGAGGCCGTGGTGGCGCTCTGCGCGTTTTCGCCGGCGCGCTCTGAGATGTTGCGCATGGTGCTTGTGAGCTCCGTTATCAGCAGCGACTGCTCCGTGCTCGTCTCAGCGAGTATCTGCGCCGATTCCGCTATTCCCTCAGAGCCCATATCCACCTCGTTCGAGGCGATATTTATCTGCGTCATAACCATGTCGAGCGTATCCACTATATGATTGAGCGATTTTTCTATGGGCGTGAAATCGCCCACATATTCGGCCTTGGGCCGTATCGTGAGATCCTTGGCCGCAAGCGCGCCGCAGACGGTGACTATATCCTTTATAATGTCCGAATATTCCTTTACGAGCACCTCCATGCTGTTTGCAAGGCGCTTAGTCTCGTCGTTCGTGCGAATGACGGGGGCGGGGGTGGTGAGGTCGCCGTTCGCCAGGCTCTCCATGCGATCCGCGCAGAGCACTATGGGCTTAACTATCCTTAGCGTTATTCCCTTCACGACGAATTCCGTGGCAACCGCGAGCACCAGCGCTATCACGCATATCATTATGATGGTGTATTTCACTTCGCCAAGAAACAGCTTTGCGGGCGCGGCCACCGCTATGCTCCAACCGTCGGTGTCGCCAACGGGCGCATAGCCCTGAATGAGGCCGCCCGAATCCATCATGGTCTTTACCTTGCCCTCGGGTCTGTATTCGCCGTTGCCGCTCTCGCCGCGCACCATGCACGTTTCTATCTCGGCAAGCTCTTTTACGCCCTTGCTCGTGGCGCCCGCCTCAAGCTGTTTTGCCGCGCCTATGCGCCTTATGAGCCGCGCCTCGTCCACGGCCGCCGCTATCATGCCGTCCTTGTCGAGCATGTATGCATCGCCGTCGTCAAGCGTTATCTCGTTCACTATCGCCTGCAAAAAATCTATGCTGCTCTTTGCGTAGGCGACGCCCGCGAGCTTGCCGCCGCTTAGCACCGGGCTCGCTATATACACATAAGCGTTTGAAATGTCGCTCGCGCCTTCGGGAATGTACACGGAGCTGATATATGCCTCGTTCGTCATGGCGGCTGAACTGAAGAATGCTTCGGAACGGATGTCGCTGCCTGAGGCAAGGTCTATGCCGGAAGCGTCCGCAAAGCCGCCGTCAAAGAAGCCGTTCGCCTCAACTCGGGCGCGGAAGCGCTCAAGCTTGGCTTCGCTCGCGCCGTCCTCGGTGAATACGTCGCCCGCGTCCGCCACTATCTGCGTGCGGCGGGCTATGGCGTTGGCCGCGCTCATCGCGGCGACCTTGGCCGTTTCCTCAAGCGCAAGCGCCGCGGAGGTGGTTGCCGTCCTCTGACTTGAGAGCATCGACACCATTGAAAGCGACACCGCCATCACCGTGCATACCAAAATGACGACATTTGAAAACCTGCGAGCTATGCTCTTTGCCTTCATGCCTCTTTTTACCTTGTTCAACCGTACCTTTAGATCCATGCTTCGATCATCCGCTTGACTTTTTACAGGGTAGAAAATGAATGTACACTTATGCTATTATCCTTGTTTATTCTACAACTAAATATATTGTCATGACAAGTGAAATGTGAAATTTATGTCAAAAAAGCGCGAAGTCACGATTCCGCCCGCACCCCGCAGGGCGGGGGCTTGCTCCCGCAACATTCCGCCACGCCCGTCCCTGTCCCGCCGGGGGGGGATTGCGATCCCCATAGGGCGGGGGCTTGCTCCCGCCGGGGGGTGCGATCCCCGTAGGGCGGGGGCTTGCTCCCGCCGGGGGGGTGCGATCCCCGTAGGGCGGGGGCTTGCTCCCGCCGGGGGGGGATTGCGATCCCCGTAGGGCGGGGGCTTGCTCCCGCCGTCACATTCGCCGCATACATGTTTCGGATTGCCACCATGCGGCGCACGACGCGGGCGGATAATAATTCTCCGCATAGAAAGTCTGCGGCTTTCATTAGGAGAACGCTGCGCGTTCTCCGCCCCTACGGTTTCGCATACGCAAATCGCCTCGGGCAACCGCCGTCCTATTTGTCCGGTTCGTTCTTTTCGCCCGCGCGGCGTATCTCGTCCTCAAGCGTGTCGACCCGCGCCATGGCGGTGCGTATGCTCTCGCACGCGGGGGCGAACTCGTCGCGCGGGGATTGCCCCTCAAGCTCAAAATACCGCTGCCCAAGCTGCCGATAAAGGCTCTGAATAAGCCTGCGCTCTTCAGCTATCTGCGCGTTGAGCTTGGCCGTATCCGTAAACCCCCTCGCCGCGCGCATAACGCTCGCACCCGTTTCGGCTATTTTCTTTCCAAGATCTTCAAATACGCTTGCCATGCTCATTTTGTGAGTCCTCTTTCATATAATAATGCGCGTAGGTGAGGGGAGAGTATACCAAACAAGGTAATGCACCCCTACCCGCCGCAGCGTCCGTCCCTACCCGCCGCAGCGTCCGTCCCTACCCGCCGCAGCGTTCGTCCCCGCGCCCGCAGGTCGCGGATCCCCCTCCCGCCGCAGCGCCGTCCCCGCGCCCGCAGGTCGCGGATCCCCTCCCGCCGCAGCGTCCACACCCCGCCGCAGCGCCGCCCCCCCGCGCCCGCAGGCGCGGGAACCCCCGTACTCTCACTTCCACCGCAGCTGAAATATTCCGGTGCCGCGCTTCGCGCGGCATTGCCCCCCCTTTCCGGGGGGCAAAGGAATATTTCCAAGTCCAATATGGCATATACTATTATGCCCACGCATAATAGTATATGCCATATTGGATATGTTGACAAATAGTATCTGGCAATTTACAATTTATACATTAAAAAATATAGGTGAAATCATTGCAAAACCGACCTTTGTGCCGAACGCTATGCCTCGTCCTCGCAATATTGACGCTCTCCGTCCTGGCTCCAAGCGCCGCCGGGGCCGTTGTGCTGCCCGGCTATACGAGCCAGGTCGATTATGATAATACCGACAGGCAGCGCTATATAATCGACATCGACCTCACAAATCAGCTCATCTTCGTCCGCGAACGCGAAAGCGGCAAGATAGTGCTCCAAAGTATATGCTCCACCGGCATGACCGGCTTTGCCACCTTCTCCGGCACGTTCCCCATGGGTCATCTCAAGGAGCGCGCGGGCTATTTCATCGAATTTAAATCCTATGCGCTCTATTGGTCGCAGATAGCGCGCTGCGTGTATATCCATTCAATATTATTCTCCTCGCCCGAAGGCACGCACAGAACCATGTCGCGAAAAACCTATAACGAGCTCAACACCCGTGCCTCGCACGGCTGCGTGCGCGTGCTGCCCGATGTCGCCAAATGGATATTCTATAATTGCCCGCCCGGCACCGAGTGCAAGATCGGCGGCCGCAAACGCCTGACCGATCTTCAAAAGCGCCTCAAATTCGAGCAGCCCGTATACGAGACGTATTATGTCCCGCGCGACGAAAAACCCTTTCCGCAGCAGCTCACCGCCACGCTCAAGCGCGCCGCGTCGCTCGGCACCGGCGTTACCGGCAACACGAAATTCGTCTGCAACGTGCTGAAAAACGAAACCGTCACAATGCTGCAAATCTCCCCAACGTGGTGCAAGGTGCAAAGGACGACGGGGGAGATGGGCTATATATTAAGAAGAAATCTCGAAATTCATCTCGACAAAAACGCGCTCACGCCCGCGTCCGAAATGCAAAAAGCGCCCGCCGAGACGACGCTTTTCCTCGCCGTCCCCAAGACCGGGCCAAACGCTAAAAAGCTCGCCGGCACGCGCGACACGCTCGCGTCCTTTGCCGTGCTCTATGGCGAGGCAGGCCCCGTGCAGCCCAAGCGCGACGTTATTTTGCGCCGCCTCACCAATAAAAGCGTTTTAGAGGTGCTAAGCGACGAGGGCAAGTATTTTCTCGTCCGCTACGGCCATATAAGGGGCTATGTGCTCAAAAGCCATGTCGAAATTTATCAGGATATGACCCGTTAGCCGCTTCAAATTATTGTCACCCTCAAAACACCTCCATACCATTGACAAATATTGACTAAAACTATATATTTAGTATAGAAATCCACAATTAGCTTAGTTGGCTTGTTAAGGCTTGGGCGCAAGCGCCATGCCGGCCTCAAGTCAAGCGATACATGCATTTATCACCTTTTGGGAAAAAATCCAAAATTGGAAGGAATGTTGAACGATGGCACAGAATATCGGCTCACAGCAGATGGATTCCGAGCTTGACGGCCTGTTCGTGGAGGAGATGGAGGGCAAATACCTCACATTTTTTACCGACGGTCAGCTTTACGGCATACCCATAACCAATGTCGTGCAAATAATAGGAATACAGGAGATTACCAAGGTGCCTGAATTTCCCTATTATGCAAAGGGCATAATCAATCTTCGCGGCTCGATAATCCCCATAATCGATATGCGCCTGCGCTTTGGCAAGGACGAGATCGAATATTCGCAGCGCACCTGCATAATCGTGGCGCGCATAGGCGAAAAGCAGGTGGGCTTTGTTGTGGACGGGGTAGACGAGGTCACCGAGATACCGGACGAGGCCGTGAGCGAATCGCCCAACATTTTTTCCGATAACGTCACAAACTATATCTGCGGCGTAGGCAAGCATCAAAATAAGGTCGTGCTGCTGCTTGACATGAGCAATGTCATAAGCGACAGCGCGTTTAGCGATGTCGCCTTCGATGGCTACGAGGCCTGAGGCATCAAAATTAGGAGGACGTGAAAGTGGAAGTAAAAAAAGCGGCTGCGCCAATGAAGACCGATGTTAACGACATTGGCAATATCGCCATAACCAACACCACCGAAAGCAGATTCTTGGTGTTTGAAATAGCTTCGCAGCAATACGCGCTGGAGATAGATTACGTCACCGAGATAATCGAGATGATGCGCATAACGCTCGTGCCGTATCTTCCGGACTGCATAAAGGGCATAATAAATCTTCGCGGCAACGTAACGCCCGTTATGGACGTGCGCAAGCGCTTCGGCATGCCTGAAAAGGAGTATGACGACAGGACGTGCATAGTCGTCATAGACAGAAATAATATGAAGCTCGGCCTCATAGTCGACGAGGTGGTGGAGGTCACCACCATGAACGGCGATGACGCCATAGAAGCCCGCGAATACGTCGGCGCGCAGAGCGCCGTAGGCTTCGTAAAAGGCGTCGTCCAGTTTGGCGATGTCATGCGCCTCCTTCTCGACTGCGATAAGCTAATGGAACTCTCAAGCCTAACCTCAGCGCAGTAGCCCCCCAAGCCTTCCCCTTGAGGGAAAGGTGCCGCGCAAAGCGCGACAGATGAGGTGTCCCGCCCGCAGGCGCACCCCCCAAGCCTTCCCCTTGAGGGGAAGGTGCCGCGCAAAGCGCGACAGATGAGGTGTCCCGCCCGCAGGCGCATTCCAATCCGGCTTCGGCGGCATGTACGCCGAAACGGAAAAGGCCGTCAGGCCTGCTCCCTTTCGTCTTTTGACGGCCGTAGCGCGCAGCGCTACAGTCAAAAGACGCACCCTCGCAAAACTGAAATTCAGTTTTGCGAAACAAATGAGGTAAGATAAATGAGCACACAAGATTCAATGGTCGAAGTATACGTCTATGAAAATTCTCAGCTCCTAGAGCAGCTTGAGGAAATGCTCATCGCCTCCGAAAAGGGCGATAAGCTCACCAAGGCGCAGATAGACGAAATATTCCGCGTCATGCACACCATAAAGGGTTCTTCCGCCATGATGGGCTACGACGGGCTTACCAAGCTCTCGCACGGCATGGAGGATATGTTCAGCGCCCTGCGCCAGAATCCGCAAACCCCCAAGGAAGCATGGGAGATGATTTTCGACCTTGTGCTTGAGTGCATAGATTTCTTCAAGGGCGAAATAGCCAAAATACAGGAAGGGCTTGTGCCTGACGGCAATATGGACTCGCTCCACAAGCGCAGCGTCGACCTCATGGCCATAGTCAACGGCGCCGCTCCCGCCCCCGTCAGCGAGGCGCAGCTTGAATCCCCCAAAGCGCCCGCTCCGCAAGCGCCCAAAGCCACTCTCAATGAGAGCGCCGTCGAACAGGAACATGTGGAAGCCCCGGCAGCGCCCGCGCACAGCGTATATAGCGCCCGCATTCATTTTGACATGGGCTGCTCAATGGAATCCGTCCGCGCGTTCGCCGTTGTGCGCTCGCTCGACGGCATGTTCATCCGCATAGTGTCAGACCCGGCCGACCTTTCGCTCAACAGCGACGAATACATAATTTCAAACGGCCTCGGGCTTTATATCGAAACCAACGAAACTCGCGAGGATATTCGTCAAAAGCTTGAGGAGACAATGTTCCTCAACAGTCTTGAATTTAATGAAGTCACAGACCCCTTAATAATAAACGCCGTGTTCTCGCAGCAGCCCGCAGCGGCTCTCGCAGCCGCCCCTGCCGCCGCTAAGCCCGAGCCCGCGGCTTCCCAGTCGCCCGCCGGCCTTGCGGACGCGCCGCAGACCTCAGCGCAGGCCGACAAATCCGAAGCCGCCGCCGACGGCGCGGGCGCTGGCAAGAATCTCACGCAGAATTATCTCAGCGTAAACGTGCATAAGGTGGATAAGCTCATGGATCTCGTGGGCGAAATAGTCACCACCGAGAGCATGGTAACTCAGCTTCCCGATGAAAACACCGATTTCGACGTTGAGACCTTCGATAAGCAGGCGCGCCGCCTTCGTCAGCTAACGGACGAATTGCAGGATACGGTAATGTCTATCCGCATGGTGCCCATAAGCTCAACCTTCCGCAAAATGCAGCGCATAGTGCGCGATATGTCCCGCAAGATGGGCAAGGAAGCGGAGCTTGTGCTCATAGGCGAAACCACGGAGGTGGATAAGAATGTCAACGACAATCTTTCAGACCCACTCATGCACATGATAAGAAACAGCATGGATCACGGCCTTGAATCGGCTCAGGAGCGCATCGCCAAGGGTAAGAACCCCGTTGGCAGGATAACGCTTGAGGCGCGCAATACCGGCGGCGACGTAATAATAATCGTTTCGGACGACGGGCGCGGCCTTGATAAGGCCAAGCTCATCAAAAAGGCACAGGATAAGGGGCTTACGTCAAAGCCCGAAAACGAGATTTCCGACCGCGAGGCGTATAATTTCATTCTCGCGCCCGGCTTCTCCACCAAGGAGGCCATAACGGAGTTTTCAGGACGCGGCGTCGGCATGGACGTTGTGTCAAACTCGATAGAAAAGCTCGGCGGCACGCTGAGCATCGACTCAACGCCCGGCGAGGGCATGACCTGCATGCTGCATATCCCGCTCACGCTCGCCATAATAAAGGGCATGGACGTGCAGGTTGGCACGGAGCATTTCATAATCCCGATATTGAATATGAAGGAGAGCTTCGAGCCCAAGCTTTACGAGCAGGTCACCGAGCCCGGCGGCCTTGAGACGATAATGATTCGCGGCAAGAGCTATCCAATAAAGCGCATACATCAGATGTTCAAGATCCCCACGGACGTCACGAACGTGAAGAAGGAGGGGATAATGGTGCTCGTTGAGAGCGAGTTTGGCTCAAGCTGCCTTTTCGTTGACAAGATAGTGGGCGAGCAGCAGGCGGTGATAAAGCCCATACCGCTTTTCATCTCCAAGATGGTAGGCCGCCTGAAGAATATCTCCGGCTGCACCGTGCTCGGCAACGGCTCTGTAAGCCTGATACTCGATGTGAATGGACTGTGTGAAAAAGGAGCATAAATAAAAAAGGGCAGCGGCAAAGCCGCTGCCTTCTTTTATGCCCCACGGCGGCACGCCGCCGCACCGCCGCAACGGTGAAATCCCCGTAGGGCGGGGGCTTGCTCCCGCCGCCGGTGGCGCACTGCCGTTGCGGTGGAATTTTTCCCCCGCCGTGTCCCTGCACCACACCACCGTCGCGCTGGAATCCCCGTAGGGCGGGGGCTTGCTCCCGCCGCGGGCACCACACCACCGCCGTCGCGGCACAATCCCCGTAGGGCGGGGGCTTGCTCCCGCCGCGCGGG
>CAZZNN010000089.1:0-8339 GCA_964655605.1 uncultured Oscillospiraceae bacterium | reverse complement strand
TCTACGATACCGGCCGCGAAAAATGCTGCCCTGAGTGCAATCCTTCGTGCTCATGCGGCAAATATCTTGAAATATGGAATAATGTGTTCATGGAATACAATAAGCTCGGCGAAGGCAAATTCGAGCCGCTTGAGCAAAAAAATGTGGACACGGGCATGGGGCTTGACCGCACCATAGCCACGCTCCAGGGCGCCAAAAGCGTTTTCGATACGGACGCCTTTACGCCGATAATAGCGAAAATACGCGAGCTGAGCGGCAAGGAATATGAGGCCTCGGCGGACACGATAAAGGCTTTCAGGATAGTGGCCGACCACATACGCGCGGCGGTATTCATGCTTGGCGACCCGCGCGCGATAACCCCCAGCAATATTGATCAGGGCTATATATTAAGGCGCTTGATACGCCGCGCGATAAGATATTCCATGCAGCTTGAAATGCCCGACGACACGCTAAAGGAAGTGGCGCAGGCCGTTATAGACCAATACGGCGACTATTATCCCGAGCTTAAAGAGCACGAGTCCTTCATTCGCGACGAGCTTTCGCGCGAGGAGGGGCGCTTTGCAAAGGCGCTGCGCAACGGCATGCGCGAGTTTGAGCGCATAAAGGGCGGCTTTGCCGATAATAGGATAGACGGCGCAAACGCTTTCCGCCTTTACGATACATTTGGCTTCCCGATAGAATTCACCGAGGAAATGGCGTGCGAAAACGGCCTCACTGTCGATGTGGAAGGCTTCCACGCGGCGTTTGCCGAGCACCAGAAAAAATCTCAGGCGGGCGCGGAGCAGCGCTTTAAGGGCGGCCTTGCCGACACCGGCGAGCAGACTGCGCGGCTTCACACCGCAACGCATCTTTTGCAGGCGGCATTGAGAAAGGTGCTTGGCGGCACCGTCGCCCAGCGCGGCTCAAACATCACCGCCGAGAGGCTGCGCTTCGACTTTAGCTTTGAGCGCAAGGTAACGCCCGAGGAGCTAAAAGAGGTTGAAAAGCTCGTAAACGAGGCCATAGCGGCCGACGCTGCGATAACCTGCGAGGAAATGACGGTTGACGAGGCGCGCGCGCAGGGAGCCATAGGTCTTTTCGGGGATAAATACGGCGAACGCGTCAAGGTATACACGATGGGCGCTTTTTCAAAGGAAATATGCGGCGGCCCGCACGCAAACCACACCGGCGAGCTCGGTTCGTTCAAAATTAAGAAGGAAGAGGCCTCGTCCGCGGGCGTGCGCAGGATAAAGGCCATAATCGAGTAATGAAGAAAAGCACCGATTGGCTTGAATACGACTGGCCGTTTGAGGGCAGCGCCGCGCTTTATGAGGCCGATATGTCGCTCGACGGCTCGCCGCGCCCTGAAATGGGCGTATGCGTTGAGGTAAGCTGCCTTACACGCGATGTTAAGCGCACCGAGCTCAACTCGCGCGAAAAGCGTCATGCCGATCAGCTCCTTGAGCGCATAGCCAAGCTGGACACCGTATTCTGCGGCGTTGTGAGCACGAACGCCATGGTAATGGGCGTATATTATGTTTGCTTAGCAAACCATATTGAGCCGATAAAGGAGCTTTGCGACCATGAGAAGGTGGTCATAGCGTCCGTAGCTTATAAGGAGGACGGCGATTACAGCACATATTATAAGCTGCTTTTCCCAGACGAGGCCAAGCTTTGGACGATAGAGAACGGCAAGCGCATCGAGTTTTACCAAAAGCTTGGCGACTCGCTCTCGCCCGCACGCAAGCTCACATTCAACGTTTATTTTCCAACGGAGCAGCTTATGCTGCTCTTCTCCGAGCAGGCGCGGCTTTCGGGCTTCGCTTTGGGTGATAGGGTTTATCAGCCCGAGCAGGAGCTTTCACACGGCGTGCGGCTGCACAGGATAGGCACGCTTATTAAGCCCGAAATTGATCAATGCACAACTCGCATAGTGCGCATAGCTAAAAGATGTGAGGGCGAGCTTATGTATTGGGAAGCACCCGTCACGCGCTCAGGCTCGCCTCTCAGACGCAAGTAAAATGATGGGGACGGACAGATGTGCGTCCCCATCATTTATTCATTTACACATTCTTACATGTATTTTTATGAATTTCCGTGCATATTTTTGCTAAAAATCAAGGTATGCCCGCGTATATGGCATGCATAAAGTGACTCCCACATATTTTGCCATAAATTTCGTGTTTCTTTCTGTTTACATTTCGTCCATAATTAGATACAATAACATTACGGGCATTATTCTACCCGAAATACACTAGGAGGGACTCACAAGTTATGAAACCAACAAACAGAAAACGGCGCTTCATCATTGCCGCTATCTTCGTTCTGGCAATCATGGTGTGCGCGGTGGCATTCGCTGCCGATGGCGAAACGACTAACCCCTTCATGAACACCCTTTGGGCGGCTGTTCCGCCGATAGTGGCAATAGCTCTGGCGCTTATCACCAAGGAAGTTTATCTTTCACTCTTCCTGGGTATCTTCGTCGGTTCGCTCTTCATTGCCAATTTCGGCCCGATAGACACCGTGCTCACCGTATTTGGCGGCGCGGACGGCTCAGGCGGCATGGTAGGCGTACTTGCGGACAGTTGGAACGTTGGTATACTTATCTTCACTGTTGCTCTTGGCATCGTTGGTTCGCTTGTTTACAAGGCGGGCGGCTCTGCCGCTTACGGCAAATGGGCTGAGAAGAACATAAAGACCCGTCGCGGCGCACAGTTCGCCACTTTCGCGCTTGGCGTGCTCATTTTCGTCGACGACTATTTCAACTGCCTCACCGTTGGCAACGTTATGCGTCCCGTTACTGATAAGCACGGCATCTCCCGCGCGAAGCTTGCGTATCTTGTGGACTCCACCGCAGCTCCCGTGTGCATAATAGCGCCCATATCCTCTTGGGCGGCGGCGGTTGCTGGTTCGCTTGAATCCACCGGCAATTTCAGCCGTTTCGAGCTTTTCACAAACTCAATACCCTATAACTATTATGCGCTGCTCACCCTTGCCTTCATCGTAACCATCACGATACTTCAGTTCGATTTCGGCCCGATGAAAAAGCATGAGGACAACGCCAAGAAGGGCGATCTGTACACCACCGCCGCGCGTCCCTACGAGAACGCCGCCGAGGAGAAGTTCAATGAAAAGGGCAAGGTTATCGACCTTGTACTCCCCATTGTTACTCTCATAATCTTCTGCATAATCGGCCTGCTCTACACCGGCGGCTGGGAGCTTTTCTATCCCGGCAGCGGCGTTGGCCTTCAGGATGCTTTTGCGGACTGCGACGCCTCGCTCGGCCTCGTTTACGGCAGCTTTATAGCGCTCCTCTTAATGTTCATCTACTTCCTTGCTCGCAAGGTAATGACGCTTAAAGAGTATGCGGACTGCCTGGTTTCCGGCTTCCGCGCCATGGTTCCCGCCGTTCTCATCCTCATCTTCGCATGGACGCTGAGCAACGTGACCCTTTCGCTTGGTCTGCGCGACGTGGTTGAAACGTTTGTTAGATCCCAGTCTGAATCGCTCCAGAGCTTCCTGCCCGCAATAATCTGCCTTATAGCGATGGGTCTGTCCTTTGCGACCGGCACCTCCTGGGGCACATTCGGCATGCTGCTCCCGATAGTTATATCGGTATTCCCCTTCGACGGCCCGAACGCGAACCTCGCATTCGTCGGCATAGCGGCCTGCCTGAGCGGCGCTGTGTTCGGCGATCACTGCTCGCCCATATCGGATACTACGATAATGTCCTCCGCGGGCGCACAGTCCGATCATATTAACCATGTTCTCACACAGATGCCTTACGCCGTCAGCGTTGGCGTAACGAGCCTTGTGTTCTTCCTTATCGCGGGCTTCTTCCCCAGCCCCATACTGCTCCCCATAGCCTTAGCCGCTATAGTTGGCGTAGTATTCGTGATAAGGATAATCACCAACAAAAAAGAAAGCAAAAACGCCAAGGCATAAAAACCAAAAAAGGAGCCGCTCATAAGAGCGGCTCCTTTTTTTGTTGCACATTTTCCGGGCAGCTTGTGTTACGCCTTTTTTACGCGGCATAAATATAATGTAGGCATAAAACATGCACGCGCAAAGGAGGTATGCATTATGGATAAGCATGTACAGGCGGCGTTCGACGCGATGATGGCCGACCCTGAACTTAGGCAGCAATTTTCAAAGCTTGATATATCCGACGCCAAGAGCGTATGCGACCTTACGAAGAAGGCCGGGTATGCGCTTAGCTGCGATGAGGTTATGAAAGCCTTTAAAGAGCTTGCGGGGCAAGCCGAGGAATAAAATGCGGCGAGCGCTCGCCAAAACAGCCGTTGGTGGTGCACGCCGAGCCCATTATGGGCGCGGCAGCGCGAGGCGGGCGCGAGCGCCGAGCCCTTGCGCTAGAATACGCGCTTGCCCATCATGAAATTTCTCGCGCTCCAATCGCTCCACGTGCTCACGACCACGCGCCCCGCGCTCGACGAGGCATGTATATAGCTGTTGCCGCCGAGCCATATACCAGTATGGCTTATGGCTGCGGAGGAATCATTTCTAAAGAATATCAGATCGCCCGGTATTAGATTCGCCTTGCCCTGTATAGTTTGCCACGCGCTAAGCTCCGAAAAGCCCGCCGCGCTGTAACGCTTCACCTTCACGCCCACAGAGCGCAGTGAATAATACACAAAGCCTGAGCAGTCAAAGCTGTCGGGGCCTTCCGTGCTATATATATACGGCTTGCCCTCCTGCATGCGCGCTACCGCGAGGAAGCCGCTCACATCGGCGCTCGCTAAGGTTTCGCCGTCGAATGGATTCTGCGTGGGCGCGGCCGTCTGCACAGGCTGCGGATTCCATGAATCGGTTGCGGCAGGCACGGGCGTTTGCGCTTCGGGGTTGGGGTTTGGCACGTTCCACCCGCCTGACTCCGTTGTGCTTGGCCAATATGAGCCGCCTGACGGCGTTGCGGTGAGCTTCGGCGTTTTGGTGGGTTTTGGCGTTTTTGTAGGCTTTGGGGTGGGCGACGGCGTAGGCTCCACGGCGGGCACGGCACGCGGCGAATATATGAGCGCACGGGTATTTTCATCGGCGCTGCCCGTGGCGACAAGTCCGTTTTTCACCTGAAACGCAGACAGCGCGCGCGCGGTGGCGGTGCCGAAATAGCCGTTTTCTTTATCATTATAATATGAAAGGTCGCTAAGGCGCGCCTGAAGCTGGCTCACCTCGTCGCCCTTATCGCCCTCGTCGAGCACATAAAGCTTTGCGCTGGAGCTAAAAAGCACCGCCTGCGTAAGCGCGTCAAGCGTGCCGGTGACGGTGATATAATGGCTGTTTTGGAAGCGCTTCACAGCTTCCTCCGTGGCAGGACCGAAATGCTCTGTAGGCTCTGAGCTTTCCATATAGCCAAGCTCCATAAGGCGCGACTGAATATCCATAATGGCAGACGAATCAACTCCTGGCGCAATATCCGTATAGCTGGCGGTATCAAAGCGGGCGGCTATGGGCTCGTCCTCCTCAGGCGCGGCTATTGGCGTAAGCGTGGGGGTAAGCGTGCTAAGCGGCGTTGGCACGGGCGCGGGCGTTACGGACGGCCTTGGCGGCTCGTTAAGCTCGGCGCGCGCGGGCAGGCTGCTTTCAAATATGGTGCCGTTTAACATCAGCGGCACGCCCACAAAAGCGATAAGCGCAATGGCCGCCAACGCTATAAAAGGCGTGCGCACGCTTCTAAGCGCGCTTCTCGCGGCGCGCTTGCGCGCTATTTTCGCAAGCGTTTTTGGGTCGCCGTCATAGCGAAGCTCTTTTGTTTCGTCATTTCTTTTTTCCATAGGCAAATTATAGCACAGGAAGGCGAAATTTGTCATTTTAATAATTATCGAATTGTTTTTCCGCGATGTTAAGATGGTGCTAAGATTGGCTTTTTTTATTGCTAAAATGTGTCGGGCATAGTATCATTAGTTCATATCGGCCTATTGATAATATATTAGGAGGAACCACATGGATTTTTTACTTGACATTGTGATGCTCTTTGAAAACGTTACCGGCTTCACATGGCAACAACTACTCATGATAATTATTGGATGTGTGCTCATATATCTTGCGATACGCAAGGGCATGGAACCGACGCTGCTTCTGCCCATGGGCTTTGGCGCGATTCTTGTGAATATTCCGTCGGTCAACACCGAAGCCTTGCAGACGCTTTTTGACGCGGGCATAGCAAGCGAGCTTTTCCCGCTGCTGCTCTTTATCGGCATAGGCGCCATGATAGACTTTGGGCCTCTGCTTTCAGAGCCCAAGATGATGCTCTTTGGCGCGGCTGCGCAGTTTGGCATATTCTTCACGCTCGCGCTTGCGCGGCTTTTCGGCTTTTCGCTTCAGGACGCGGCGAGCATATCCATAATCGGCGCCGCGGACGGCCCCACGAGCATATATGTGGCGAATTACTTTAAATCCAACTTCCAGGGCGCCATAATGGTCGCCGCGTATTCATATATGGCGCTCGTGCCGATAATCCAGCCGCCCGTCATTCGCATGATAACCACGAAGGCGGAGCGCAGGATACGCATGGAATACCGTCCCGAATCAATATCCAAGAGCACGAAGATAATATTCCCCATATTCGTAACCCTGCTCGCCGGCACAATAGCGCCAAAAAGCGCGGAGCTTATAGGCTTCCTTATGTTTGGCAACCTCATTCGCGAGTGCGGCGTGCTTGACAGCCTTTCAGGCACCGCGCAGAATGTGCTCGCGAACCTCATAACTATATTCCTCGGCATAACCGTGGCGATGAAGATGAAGGCGGAGTTCTTCGTAAATCCGGCGACGCTCATGATAATCGGGCTTGGCCTTGTGGCGTTCATATTCGATACCATAGGCGGCGTTATGTTTGCAAAGTTCATAAATCTTTTCAGCAAGAAGAAGATAAACCCGATGATAGGCGCGGCGGGCATATCGGCGTTCCCGATGTCGAGCCGGGTAGTACACAAAATGGGCTTGGCCGAGGACCCGCAGAACTTCCTTTTGATGCAGGCGGCGGGCGCGAACGTATCCGGCCAGATAGCGTCCGTAATCGCGGGCGGGCTTGTGATAACCATAATAGAAGGCATGATTTAAGGAGGCGCTCATGGAAGGTTTCGTATTCTCAATAAACGGCGCGGCGTTCGTTGAAGCGCTGCTGATAATGGCAAAGGGGCTTATAGGCATATTCGCCGTGATATTCGTGCTTTACGGCTTTGTGAAGCTGATGAATAAGCTCACGAATAAAAAGAAAGAACAATAAATAGGTTTACAGATGGCGAAGCGCGGGCTTCGCCTTTTTTCTGCCGCAAAATGCTTTTTTGACTTTGTTTCGCCACAAATCTCCCCGCCGCGATTGACATTGTGTCATTTCCTATACTATACTTAATATGAACATTTTGGGGTAATAGGTAAAATTGTAAATGCGCTCGAACGCGTTATGGAGGTTTTAATGGACAAGCTCGAAAACCAGGAGAAAAACACTTCGGCCGTTTCTCAAGAAAAACCCGCGGCAAAGCCCGCGCAGCCCAAGCCTGAAAAGGACAGCGGCGCAAAGCGGCTCGCAAAGCTCGCAAAGGAGCAGAAAAAGGTGGATAAGGCCGCCTCCAGAATAAAGGCGCGCGTAGGCAAAGCGGAAGCCAATTTTGACAATGTTAAAATGCACAAAATCAGCACCAGGCTTATAACATTTGTCGGGCTTGTGCTGGTTGTGCTCATAGCCGTTATGGTAATCGGCTCAGAGCGGCTTTTCTTCACTCAGATGAAAAAGACGCTTCGCAATTCGAGCAACGCCGCTTTCAACGTGTTCAACACAACGCTTGAAAATAAAGAAAAAGAGGTCGAAATCCTCGCCATATCGCTCAGCACGGATTCTTCCATAGCCGCCGCGCTCAAGGCAGGCTCGGCGGACACCATAAAGGTGCTCACCTCAGGCAAGCTTTCAGACGACGGCCTTTTCGCCGTATTTGTTGACGATAAGGGCAACGTGGTTTATGAAACCGGCATAATTCCCGATAATATTACGCTGTCGGCACTGCTGACAGAGGGCGCGAGCTACGCAAACTTTGCAACCAACGTGCCCATGAGCTATGTTTCGCGCAAGCAGGTGGTAGACGCGTCCAACTATAAGCTGCGCGGCGGCCTATTGATAGGCTATAGCTTCGAGGGCACGGGCCTTGTGGACAGCGTTAAGGAAGCCACCGGGTGCGAAACGAGCATATATTCCGGCACCACGCTTTTAAACACCACATTTATAGACGCAACCGGCGCGCGCTTTGCTCAGGGCGCCATGGATTCAGATGCCGCCGCCTTGGTAAACGCCGGGCAGCGCTATGAAGATGAAGGCACTGTATTCGGCAAAAACATGCTCTTTACCTACGAGC
>CAZZNN010000088.1:0-8434 GCA_964655605.1 uncultured Oscillospiraceae bacterium | reverse complement strand
ACATTGATGAGCGTATTGCGTTTTTTGCCGCTTGAGCGAATAGGCGTTGTTAATTCGAGATTCTGGATAGTTGCCGCATCAAGCATCATATACTCTGAACGCGTATAGGTTGATATTTTATTTATATGCAGCAGCGCGTTTTTTTGAGTCTCCTCAAGATACGTTATAAGCGCTCCTGCCGCGCTTATTGCATCCGGCATATTCTCGCAGCCATAGCCAGAGAGAGTCTGCACTTTGAAATGCGAGCAAAGCTTTTTTAGCGCATTATGCGATTCGTATGCCCATGAATGATAGCGCTGCATATAAAAAGCGGTCTGCAAGCGTTTTGATATACCTTCGCGCATAATAAACGCATCGTTGGCGATTATCTCTCGCGGGCGTATTCGCACCACTTCATCATAGATGTTTGAGTTATCAGCAGAATTAGCAAACTGACACACATAGAATGCACCCGTTGAAACATCGCAATAGGCTATGCCGGTATTTTCATCGTCATACGAAATAGAAACGATATAGCTATTCTCATTTTCACGGAGCATTGACTCCTCTATCACCGTGCCCGGCGTGATTATACGGATAATGCCGCGTTCAACCAAGCCCTGAGATTCTTTGGGATCGGTGAGCTGTTCGCATATTGCCACCTTATAGCCTTTTTCTATCAGTTTATTTACATAAGAATCCACCGCATGATATGGAACGCCGCACATCGGCGCGCGCTCTGAAAGCCCGCAATCGCGTGCGGTCAGCACTATTTCGAGCTCCTTTGAGGCTGTTATGGCATCCTCAAAAAACATCTCATAAAAATCTCCAAGCCTAAAGAAAAGCAGACAATCCTTATGCTGCTCCTTTAGCTCAAGATATTGTTGCATCATTGGTGTGAGACCGGCAGCCATAGCTTACTCCTAAAAATCAGTGTTTGCACCCCGAACAACCGGAGCAATCTCCCGTGCAGTTCTCCTCCTCTGAGGCTTCCATGCCTATGCATGAACCGATAATATTGTTAACCTTTTTCATAAGCGCCATAAACTCGCTTTGCGCAGCAAGCATTTCTCCAAACTTTGCACTGTCGAGCAGCGCTTTCTGCATTCTCTCCAAATCCATAGACGCGGCATGTACATCGGATACATCGTCCTCGGCCATCTCGTCCTCTGAAAGCTTATCCATCATATCATGCTGCTTTTGATTGAATTTATCTAATAAATCCTTCAATTCAGCATCGGCGTCCATCACTGCGCGCGCATTCATCATACGCTGAAATTCTTCCGACTCGCTTAACGCTATCCCTAGCTCTCTCGCTTTTTCAATAACCATTTCTTTCCCTTTCTCAGCTTCATCCATCTATCAACTCGCCTATCAGCGAATTATTCTCCGTTTTAACCACCTTAACCTTGCGTATCGAGCCCACCAGGCTTTCACCGCCAGGGAAATAGACCATTTTAAAGTTGCTTAGCTTGCCAAAGGCCATCGGCACATTGCGCCTGTCACAACCCTCAACGAGTATTGTACCGCTGCTGCCAACAAAGCGTTCATTGTTTTTTTTCAATCCGTCCGCTATCGCTGAATTTAGTTCGGCCAACCGCTTTTTCTTTATATCCGGGCTTATTTGCCCCTCCATTATCGCCGCTTTTGTACCCTTTCTTGGCGAATACATAAAGGTATACGCGGCAGAATAGCCAACCTGCTTTACGAGCGACACCGTATCCGCAAAATCCTCATCTGTTTCGCCAGGGAAGCCCACGATAATATCCGTGGTTATTTCAACGTCCGTAACCGCTGTACGCAGCTTATTCACCAATGAAAAATACTTCTCCCTGTCATATCTGCGGTTCATGAGCTTTAATATTCTATCGCTTCCGGACTGTACCGGCAGGTGAATATGATGGCAAACCTTTTCGCACTGTGCCATTGCCGTTATCAGTCCATCGGAAAGATCCTTTGGGTGTGAAGTCATGAAGCGTATGCGCTCAATACCTTCAACATCGTTTACAAGCCGTATCAGTTTGGGAAAATCCGTCTTGGACTCCTCATGCCAATATGAGTTGACGTTTTGCCCCAGCAGCATTATTTCCTTATAGCCATTTTCCGCGAGCCTTCGCACCTCATTTAAAATATCTTCGGGCTTGCGCGAGCGCTCTCTACCCCTAACATAAGGCACTATACAATAAGTGCAGAAATTATTGCAGCCATACATTATCGTTACGCAGGTAGAAAACTTGTTATCCCTGATTATAGGCAAGCCTTCCGGTATATCATCCGCCGCTCCATCAAGTTTAAATACCCGTTCCTTGCTCAATGCCTTATCAATCATCTGAGGGAAATATTCAAGTTCATGCGTTCCAAACACAATATTAACATAAGGGAAACGCTTATACAGCCTTTTGGCAACCTCATCCTGCTGCATCATGCAGCCGCAAACAGCTATTATAAGCTCCGGTTTTTCGTCCTTTAGCTTTTTTAGCGCGCCTATATTGCCAAATACTCGCAATTCCGCATGTTCACGAACGCAGCAAGTATTGAATATAATGAAATCAGCATCGGCTTTCGCGGTTGCCTTAACATAGCCGACGTTTTCAAGCATACCGGCAAGTTTTTCCGAATCATGCCCATTCATCTGGCAACCGTATGATTCAATATAGTAAGCGCCTCGCGCACAAGCCTGCATAATAACTCCTTAGAAATATAAAATAACTACTACATATTATACTTATTACATAGGCGTAACGCAAGTTATTGAGAGATAATGTTTAGCACAGACTAAAATTGTTGACATGCGAAAGTTGTAATGCTATAATAACGACATTGCTTTTTAGGGGCATGATGTAATGGTAACATAGCGGTCTCCAAAACCGTTCTTGAGGGTTCGAGTCCTTCTGCCCCTGCCAATGCGAGGAAGCCTGTAGCCACTGCGGTTGCGGGTTTTTTTGCGCCTTAAAATTTGGAAAAGCAGTCTTATTGAGACACGTCAATTTATCTGATTATAACCCGTTTTAAACCTTGCTATTTAATTTGTTTTGATGTACTAAGCGTTGACTGAACTGCTATCATAAACTAGGCTCCCCCACGATGCCCTAAATAATATGCTAGAATTTTCCCCAAAATCCGCTAAGGTTATTATACGCTATCATGTCTATCTCCGCGTCACAGAAACCCGCGCGATACAGCGCCTCTATGAGTTTGGGAACATCAGCCCAGCTTTTTATGTCGCGCGGATAATTCGTCATGCCGTCAAAATCCGAGCCAAGCGCGACCGATTTTATTCCGCCCACCTTTGCTATGTGGATTATATGCTTTACAACATCGTCTATTGACGCCACCCCGAAGGAGCAAAGCTGTGCGGGATAGTAATTTACGCATATTACTCCGTCGCGCTTTGCTATCTCCTTTATCAGCTCGTCGCTTAGGGAGCGTTTATGCTTGCAGACCGCTCGCGCATTTGTATGGGAAGATATGAGCGGCGCGTCTGTTAGCCTTAATACGTCCTTTATGCCCGCATCGCTCAAATGTGCAAGGTCTATGGCCATGCCTATTTCTTCCATGTGTTTCACAACCTTTGCGCCAAGCCTTGTGAGCCCTTTGTTGAATCTGCTCATTGCGGGGGAAGCAAGCTCGTTTGAGGCGTTCCACGTCAATGTCATCGCGCGGACTCCGCGCGCATAGTATTCATGTAGCTTATAGAGCGAACCGTCTATCGCCTCGCCGCCTTCTATCGTAAGCACGGTGGCAATTTTCCCACTTCCGGGCGCAAAGTCCTTGCTGAATCGCACAAATTCAGGAGTATTTTTCATCATAGCGTCATAGGCGGCAAGCAGCTTTCTGCACTGCTCGCTTGGGGCGGCTTCCGAATCAGGGTCAATCCATGCGGCAAACGTAACGAGCGCCGCTCCGCCCGCCTTTAGCTGAGGCAGCGATACGGCCTGCTTACCACAGGGCATATTTATTTCATATCCGGAATATACGTTATGATATAAAAAATCACAGTGCGCGTCCGCAACAGGTCTTAATTCCATTATTCACCCCAAAGCAAAGAGGCGCATTGAGCGCCTCTTATTTATGTATAGTTTTTACTTTGCAAATTCAACGGCGCGTATTTCGCGTATAACATTTACCTTTATCTGTCCGGGATATTCAAGCTCGGTTTCTATACGCTTAACTATCTCCTTAGCCATCATGATCGTATCAACGTCGTTTACGCTTTCCGGCTTAACGATAATGCGTATCTCGCGGCCGGCCTGAATAGCGTAGGAGCGCTCAACGCCCTCAAAGGAATTAGCTATCTCTTCAAGCTTATCAAGACGCTTTATATAGTTTTCCAACGTCTCGCGTCTTGCTCCTGGACGCGCCGCAGATATTGCGTCCGCCGCCTGAACCAAAACAGCTTCTATGCTAGTGGGCTCCACATCGCCGTGGTGCGCCATTATGCAGTTGATAACCTGATTGTTTTCACGATATTTTTTAGCAAGGTCGCCGCCTATTTGGATATGCGGCCCTTCAACCTCGTGATCAACCGCCTTACCAATATCGTGCAGCAAGCCTCCGCGCTTTGCAAGCATAACATTCGCACCAAGCTCAGAAGCCATCATGCCAGCCAAATGTGAAACTTCTATTGAATGGTTAAGCACGTTCTGCCCATAGCTCGTGCGATATTTGAGTCTGCCGAGCAGCTTGATTATCTCATGATGCAGTCCATGTATGCCAACCTGAAATACCGCCTGCTCGCCAGCTTCGCGGATTTGAGTATCCACTTCCTTACGAGCCTTTTCAACCATTTCCTCTATTCTGCCCGGATGAATACGACCGTCAAGTATGAGCTTTTCAAGCGCAATCCTTGCAACCTCCCTGCGCACCGGATCGAAACCTGAGAGTATAACGGCCTCAGGAGTATCGTCGATAATAAGGTCAACGCCCGTTGCAGTTTCCAAAGTGCGAATGTTACGTCCCTCTCGGCCGATTATGCGGCCTTTCATCTCGTCATTGGGCAACGGCACCACAGATACCGTGGTCTCAGCCACCTGGTCGGCGGCGCAGCGCTGTATGGCAAGAGAAATGATGTTACGCGCCCTTTTATCGGCTTCCTCTTTGGTCTTAGCTTCAATATCACGCAGCATTAGCGCCGCGCTGTGACGCGCTTCACGCTCTACATTGCTAAGCAGTATTTCCTTCGCTTCGTCCATTGAAAGCCCGGAAATAGTTTCTAGCTCTTTAAGCTGTTTATCATGTATTTCATTTATGGATTGCTCTGTGGCTTCAATTTCTTTTTGCTTGGTTACAAGCGCATTTTCACGCGCCTCAAGCCCGTCCATCTTTTTATCGAGGGTTTCTTCCCTTTGCAATAGTCTGCGCTCTGTACGCTGCTGCTCCGCACGGCGGTCGCGCATTTCACGCTCATTATCGCTTTTTAGTTTATAGACTTCCTCTTTTGCTTCGAGAACCGTCTCCTTCTTAATGGTCTCCGCTCTCTTTTGAGCGTCATCGATCATCATTTTAACCGCATCTTCGGCTTTTGCTACTTTTGCCTCGGCAATGTTGCGCCTGTAAAAATAACCTGCGAGTACACCTAACGCCAAAGTCACAACTCCAATTACGGCTGCGACCCATATTTCCAAATTAACTTGCACCTCCAAATATATATAAAATCAATATCGAGTATATTTGTAAGCATGTAAATGCCAGATGTTGCGGGAAAATAGCTGAAACTACATACTCATATACTAACTCAAAAATATTGTAACCCCTACCATTTTAAAAGTCAACATATATACAAATTGGCAGGTGCAGTGTTGCGGCGTCAAACATAGGTAACACATTACGTTGAAGAGAAGCTGTCAGGAGAAGGGTGGAGATTTTCGCAAGAAAATACGACCCGACCTTGACAGCGGGCTCCAAATTGTCATAATTATCTCCGGTCTTGCGGACAGACCTGTTCGCAAGACCTTGACTACCGTTTTTCACCGTCTACATCACAGCAAGATAATCTTGCAGAACAGCATTGGGACTTCTAAGGTTCAAGCAGGTCTTAATGTGGTTATTCGATGCCCGTTGATATACTGCTACCCAAGGGCTCTTCCTTCGACGGCTTTAAGCAGGATACCGTAGAACTGTGAAATTTACTTGGGGAGTTCACCAGTCTTTTAGCCGCAATACTCTATATCTATACAAAGCTTGGAATATGCCATTATCGGATATTCCTTCAACGCGCCTACAGCCACATAGCAATTCTCGGACGCATAGGCGCAAAGGGCTTCGTTGCGCACGGTAACGCGGAAATCGCCTGTTCCTGCGTCATTTGATTTCGCAAAAAACTCAGCTTTTTCCTCCCCGCTTAGCGCAAACGACATAAACGCTTTCGCGGTGGCATAATTTTCACCGAATATATCGTCTGGGGTATATTGCAAATTATATTGAGTCGCTTCCGATTTTGAATTAGACGGAATCAAGGTTTGAGTAATAAAATTAAATTTATCGCCCGCCGACAAGCTATAAGCGCATAGATTTTTCACCGAAAAAACGTTGCCTGCACCATACTGTGCAGCGTTTGAATCAATTATTGTTACTGTTCCATTGCCAAACGCAGTCCCAACTCCGTTTGAAACAGCTAAGCCTGTGCTTTCATCAAGCCCTATGCCAAATCTCGACTTAGTATCACGCATAATAAGCGCAAGCCTGCCAAAGCGTCCGCGCGCGGAAAAGTGCGAATCAAATATCGCGCTTGAACATACTGCATCGGAAGCGATGTCTAGCGCCTGATAATAGATACTGTTTCCAGGCATTTTCGCAGCAGGCTCTGCGCCTCCCGAATAACCCATCAAGTCAAAATTTTCCGCACCGTTATTAATCATCACTCCATACGAATCGCCGTCTTGGAAGCATGGGCTCGATACAACATGCGCCCCTGCACTTGTACCCATGATTATCCCGCCTTTACTATATGTGTTTATTACAGCTTTACCTATAGCGTTATACTCGCCGCTGTCATTATAAAGCGCGCGTGCGCAAAGGGATTGGTTACCGCCTGTAAAATAGACGCCATGGCAGCTTTCAACAAGCGCCGCATAATATTCATTGTCGCCCACGGTCTTATAATTCTCCATTGTAAGTGGAATATAGACGGCTTCAAAACCGGCTTGCTCAAATCTGTGCTCATAGCTTTTCACACTTGATTCATCTACATAGAAATAGCTGTATATTTCTTTCTCACTTCCGCTTGAAGCGCCAATAACAGCTATTCTGGGAGCGCCGTCTATCTTCGTAAACATCATCTGTGACGCGCTTATTATCGAGTCACGCGTAGCATTTATCGACGACGCGCCGCCGTTTGGGAACAACCAGCCATGCCCTTCGCCCTCGCCTATGCTTTCAAGCTTTACAACCTTTTGCGCATCTGGAGTAAGCATGTCGGTGCAATTATATGATAGACCGATAAACCCGTCTTTTCCTATGCTTGCCACATATACATAATATGCATCGTTCTCGACATATTTATTGCCGTCAATATCCATCATAGCAACAGAGAATTCGTAAGAGTTATTCTCAGCGTTATCAAACCAGATCGCCCTATTCTCCATCACCATCGCTTCGGCGTCCTCATACGAAAGCAAGCTTAGCTTTTCTTTTACCAAGCTGTATCCATCGCTTGAATAGAACAGCATAGTCTTCATTATTTCATCGCTTGCGTAGCTCTTAAAACTACCTGAAACGTTATAGCCGTCAAAGCTCACTTCCAGTGCGTTTGCGTATGGCGCCACCGTAACGTTTTTACCTGCACACGCAATGCCCAAAAGACCCGTTTCGCCTAACGTGCAAGCATAAAAGCTATATATGCCCGGCTCCGTAAACTCGCTTCCTGTCATTATATCCTTTTGATCTGTGTTGAGCGTGTTTCCAACACCATCTGCATAAGAGAGATCTTTGATTATATAAGCTCTATTTTCCGGTTTATCGAGCGCAGTTAGCTCGTCAAACGTAAGCGTTGAAAGGTAATCGCGCACTTCGCTTATTGATTTTGCAGAAAATCCAACAAGATATGCTGTAACGCCCTTCATGCTCTCGCATTCTTTGAATGCGACTTTATAACCATTCGTGTTTTCACCGCGTCCGGTCATACGCACCTGCGTTAAGGAATATTCATTTTGGCAAAGCTCGGCTTCGGAATCGACGGGCTCCGTTGCGTTTGCAGCTGTCTGCTCCGTTTCAGCAGCCGTCATGGTTTGCGGCTCATTGATGTTTGCGCATCCACTCAGTATTGCGCATAATAGAATAAGTGCAGTATATAAACGAACCCATCTTAATTTGAGCATATCTTTCTCCCATAAGCTTTTCATAATTATATGCGTTATAATGCGCCTATGCCGGAGCGCTGTAAACACGCTTCGGCACAGGAACAATTATTATTGATAAGTTATTAGCCAATCGTCTGAGTAAAGGTTATATCAGCCTC
>CAZZNN010000087.1:3687-8558 GCA_964655605.1 uncultured Oscillospiraceae bacterium | reverse complement strand
GTGAGCGAGGATACGCGCCGCAGGGTGATGGCGGTAGTTGAGCGTGAAAGCTATACGCCTAACGGCAACGCCAAGCATTTAAAGCAAATGTCGTCGGACGCGGTAGCCGTTATTATCCGCGGCATGAACAATGTGTTTTTCGTTGGTATTTTAGAGCAGCTTCAGCACTATTTTGAGGAAGCCGGGCTTCATTATCTTTCATATTATATAGATGAGCGCGACGATGAAATATATACGGCCAAGAGCATATTCACCGAGCGCAAGGTGCGCGGCATAATTTTTCTCGGCGGCAGCCTTATAGGGCGCGAGGCCGAGGTGGCCACAATTCCGGTGCCGTGCGTATTTGCCACCATGAACGCGCGGGAAGTTAGCCTTAGCAATGTTTACAGCGTCTGCGTGGACGATAGAAAAGCCGCAAAGGAAGCTGTTGACAGCCTTTTTCAAGCAGGCCACAGAAAAATTGCCGTGATAGGCGGCGCGCTTGAAGGACGCAACACATTCGGCCTGCGCTATCAGGGCGTATTGGATAGTTTTGTAGAACACGGCGCGGAGCTTGACCCCTCGTTATACTTAACCTCAACCTTCTCTTTCCCTTCCGCTTACGAGGCGGTCAAGCGAGCGTCATGTATGGAGTATACGGCGGTTTTCGCCATGTCCGACATAATGGCGATAGGCGCTGTAAGGGCGCTGTGCGATGAAGGCAAGCGTGTGCCGGACGATGTGAGCGTGATAGGCTTTGACGGGCTTGAGCTTGCCAAATACTATAACCCCACATTGACCACCGTAAAGCAGCCTCAGGGCGAGATAGCCAAGGCGAGCGTGCGGCTTTTAACGTGCGGCATAGAGGGCAGGGAGTGCGAGCGTCACATAACCTTGCCAACAGAGCTTGTGCATGGCAATTCCGTAAAAAGGATATAGCGTGCTTGCCGGGTATAAAGGCGAATAGGGGTCGGGGCTTGCTCCGGCCGCTTTTATTGCCAGGCGCTGAGCATTTTTCACTTGACGGACTATGCCGCGCGGCATATCATTGGTATGAAATACTTTTAGGTGGGTTTTATGTCAACGAAATCGTATCAGGTGGACATGACTCAGGGTCCCCTGTTAAAAAAAATACTTCTTTTTGCCGTGCCGCTCATACTATCAAGCACGCTTCAATTATTGTATAACGCGGCGGATATAGTTGTGGTGGGCAGATACGCGGGGCGCACAGCGCTTGCGGCCGTCGGCTCGACGGGCTCGCTTATAAATCTGCTTGTCAATCTGTTTATCGGCCTTAGCGTTGGCGCGAGCGTGGTCACGGCGCAGCATTTCGGCGCGCGCGAGCCGCTCGAGGTGTCAAAAACGGTGCATACGTCTATGCTGATGAGCATTATCGGCGGCGTTTTCATAGCCATAGCAGGCTTTTTCCTTGCAAAGCCGCTGCTCGCGCTCATGGATTCCCCTCCGGACGTTATAGACCAGGCGGCGCTGTATTTAAAAATATATTTTCTCGGCATGCCCGCCGCAATGATATACAATTTTGGCAGCGCGATATTAAGGGCCGTTGGCGACACTAAGCGCCCGCTTTACTATTTATCTATAGCGGGCGTTGTGAACGTGGCGCTTAATCTGCTGTTTGTAATAGTGTTTAAAATGGGCGTTGCGGGCGTTGCCATAGCAACCGTTATTTCCCAGATAATATCGGCCACGTTCGTGGTGCTCTGCCTTATGCATACTCACGATTCAACGCAGCTTTACCTAAAGCAGCTCGCAATAGACTGGCAAAAGGCCAAAATGATAATGAAAATCGGCTTTCCAGCGGGCATACAGTCCACTTTTTTCAGCATATCCAATGTGCTCATACAATCGAGCATAAATTCCTTTGGCTCCGTAGCCATGGCGGGCAATGCGGCCGCGGGCAACATAGAGGGCTTTATATATGTGGGCATGAACTCGCTTTCGCAGGCGGCGCTCACTGTGACGTCGCAAAATGTGGGCGCGAAGCGCTATGACAGGCTTGGCAAAACCTTCTCAAATTGTGTGCTCATAGCTGTTGTGATAGGCATAGCTTTGGGCGCGATAGCTTATTTTTTCGGGCCGGAGCTTTTATCCATCTATGCGCCCGGCGAGGACGATGTGATAGCCTTTGGCATGCTTCGCCTTGAAATAATCGCCACCACCTATTTTACCTGCGGCATAATGGACGTTTTAGGCTCCATGATGCGCGGCATGGGCAAATCCTTCATGCCAATGCTTGTCACTCTCCTTGGCGCGTGCGGCCTTAGAATAGTGTGGATAATGACCATATTCGCCCAAAGCCACACGCTTACCACGCTTTATATTTCATATCCCATATCGTGGATAGTCACGGCGTTGGTGCATTTCGTATGCTATTTAATAGTGAAAAAGCAGCTTTTGAAACGGCAGGATATGGTGAATATGCTTTAACTTTACAACTTCATCATATTTATGGGTTATAATGGCATCAACATGCAAATGGGGGTGCTTTTCTTTTGGCGGATATACTTATCGTTGAAGATGAAAAATCGATAAACGAGCTTTTATGCCGCAATCTTGCATTGGTCGGGCATAATTGCGTGTGCGCTTTCGACGGGGAGAGCGCGCTCGAGGCGCTTCTATCGGGGCGCAATATTGATTTAATGCTGCTTGATATTATGCTGCCCGGGCTCGACGGGATAACTGTGCTAAAGCAAAGGCCGGATAAAACGCTGCCAGTAATAGTCATATCGGCTTTGGGCGAGCTTGAGGACAGGATACGCGGGCTTGAGACAGGCGCGGACGATTACATTGTAAAGCCCTTTGAAACGCTTGAGCTGCTCGCGCGCGTAAACGCGCTTTTAAGACGCGCAAAGCGCGATGAGGGCGCTTTTTGCGTGGACGGGCTGACCGTGGATCTAAAGGAGCGCATAGCCAGGCTTCGCGGCGGCGAGGTGGAGCTTACCCCGCAGGAATTCGCGCTTTTGGAAACGCTTATTGTCAACCGCAATCTTGCGCTTTCGCGCGAAAAGCTCCTTGAGCTGGCGTGGGGCTATGACTATATGGGGGATACCCGCACGGTGGACGTGCACGTTCAAAAGCTGAGAAAAAAGCTTGAGCTTACGGATAGGATTAAAACCGTGTATAAGCTTGGCTACCGTTTGGAGACGCGCTCATGAAATATTGGCAAAAGATTTTCCTGTGCACGCTCGTGCTCTTTGTAACGGCGATAAACGCGGCGGCGTTCGCGCTTGCGGACACGGCGTATCAAAGCGCCATAGACTCCGAGCGCGAGCGCATAGCCAATGATTTCGGCTTTATCTCCGGCGCGCTCTGCCGCGATATGGAAAGAGCGGGCGCTAATTTGAGCGATGAAGCCGTGGCGAGCGTTTATAGAGCATATAATGAATATTATCTTAGGCAGGGCGTGTATATAAATTTAACATGGGGCGGCAAATCAGCCGTCGCAGCGCCGTTCGCGGTGTCGGCAGACGGTGAGGATATAAAGGTCGGCACGCGCGAGTATACGGGCGAGACTTATATGTATGCCGTGGGCGGCTGCGGCGCTGACAGGGAGGTGGCCATAGCGCAGGTGATAGAATCCACCGTGCAGCGCGGGCAAGCGCTAAAGCTTAGGCTCGTGCTTTTAACTACGCTTATTTCCTTCGTGCTTGCGGCGGCGCTCATAATAATTCTAAAGCGGCTCACGCGCCCGATAAAGCGGCTCAACGCCGTGACGAACGCCTTTTCACGCGGCGAGCTTGCCGTCCGTGCGAACGCTATCGGGCATGACGAGCTAAGCGAGCTTGCCGTAAGCTTTAATTCCATGGCCGATGAGCTTGCGCGGCAAATGACCGCGCTTGAGGCCGACGCCGCACGCAAGCAGCGCTTTATAGACGATATGGCGCACGAGCTTCGCACTCCGCTCACGGCGATAAGCGGATATTCGCAGTATCTGTCAACCGCTGCGGTTACGGAGGACGAGCGGCTCTCGGCGCTGATGTATATAAGGCGTGAGAGCGCGCGTTTAAGCGGGCTTTCAAATAAGCTGCTGCTATTGGCAAAGCTGCGCGAGGGCAGCGCACAGGCGGAGACGGTGGATATGCGAGCGCTGTTTTTGGATATAGAGTACGCGCTTGCGGACGCGGCAAAATCGCGCGGCGTAGAGCTTGCCTTTGAATCAAATAATGTTAAATGGCTCACCGACGGCGAGCTTATATACACCATAGTGCAAAATCTCGCCTCCAACGCCATACGCGCGTGCGTGGAAGGAGGGCATGTTGAGCTTGCTGCCGATAAAGCAAAAATAGTTGTCAAGGACGACGGGCGCGGCATGGACGCCGAAACATTAAGGCATATAGCGGAGCCTTTTTATCGCGCGGACAAGGCGCGCTCGCGCGAGCAGGGCGGCGCGGGACTCGGCCTTTCGATATGCTCCGGCGCGGCGAGGCTTTTGGGGCTTGAGCTTCGCTTTGAGTCCGAGCTTGGCAGGGGCACGCGCGCCGAGCTTATACGCCCGGAAAACGCCCCGCGCATAGCGGAATGCTCACATTCCGCCGCGGCATGCAATTTTTTACAAAACGATAACCCCCTAAAAACGTCCTCATAACAATTACGGCGTAAGCTTATCGCATAAACTCGAAAGGAGCATGGGGGAATGAAAGAAAAGATTATGGCGCTCATTAAAAAGACTTGGCCTATATTGGCGGCTGTGGCCGTCATTGGCCTTGGGGCGGGGCTGCTCTACGGCGCGATAGGCAAATCGCAGGCGGATAAGCTTGCGGGTGAAAAGCTTGTGTCGCAGCAGACCGCGCAGCCAGCCGTGGCGGAGCCAGTCGCAGCGCCTGCCGCGGCGCCAACCGCCGCGGAGGCCACGCCTTCGCCTGCGGCTGAAA
>CAZZNN010000087.1:0-3587 GCA_964655605.1 uncultured Oscillospiraceae bacterium | reverse complement strand
GCGCCTGCCGCGGCGCCAACCGCCGCGGAGGCCACGCCTTCGCCTGCGGCTGAAAATATCTCGCCGTCCGGCGCGCCCGTTAGCGCTGCTAAGCTCAGCTATCAGGTAGTAGATGTGCTAAAGGAGGGCGGCGCTTCGCCCACGGCGGCGGATATAAGCCTTCAAAGGGCGGGGGAGATAGCCTTTGAAACGGTGAAAAACGTGTTCGGCTATGAGCTTAGCGGTGAAAACGTGTATGTTGAATATGTTAAGTTTGAAGGCGTTATGAACGCAATGTTCAATGTGCTCGTGAGTGATGCGGATAGCTATGATTATGAAACGGGCAAATATTCGCTCGTCATGGATTCGCGCACAGGCGCGCTGCAAAGCGTGGGGACGGTGACGCCGCAAAGCGAGTTTGAGCAATTTGACAAAGCGGACGACGCGTTCGCGAGCGTTGACGACGCGCTCCAAATTGAGGCCACAAAAGATGCGGAGTGCTTTAAGCTCGTGCGCGGCACCGTTGAGCGCACGCTCGCAAACGGCCGCGAGATAGTGGAAATTCAGTGCAACGCCGTGCAGTGGGCGTTTATGAAGAATGAAAACAGCAAGGTCTGCGCCGATTTCGACGTACACATGTCCCAAGGCGAGTGCTATCGCGTGCGCGTGGCGTATCCGGGCAAATATGTAACGGATATATGGTTTTTCCCTCTCGGTTGGGAATCGTGCTATTTTGGGATATTGGACGAAGCCGAGCTAAAGACCTTTCTTGATGAGCGCCAAGCCTCAGGCGGGATAGACGGCGGCTCTCTTTCAGCCGAGCCGTCGCCGGAGATCGCCGTAGAGGACGGGGCAGGCGCAGCTGCGCCGGGCGCTGAGCCAACGCCAACTCCCAAGCCGCAGGCAAAGCCGTAAAATCCTTCACACAGGTTTTGCCGCCCGGCGAAGCGGAGCAGGTAAAATCAGCAACCTCGAAAAAGTCCGAACAGGACTTTAAAAAAAGGCGCACGCGTGCGCCTTTTTTTATATAACCCGTATTCCGCCCTCATTCCTAAACGAGAATATTTTGCAGCTTCCATCTCCGAATAAAGCGTCCATGCCCGCGACGTATTCATCGGCCATGTCGAGCGGCACAAACGCCTGCATAGTCCCTGCGAAGCCGCCGCCGTGAACGCGCGACGCGCCGCGCCCCATGAGCAGGCGCTCGCTCACGCAAAGCCCCGCCATAACAGGCTGCACGCGGCTTTCGCCGCAAACCGATACGTTTTGCAAAAACATCGCGCTCGAGCAGCCCGATTCGCGCACCAGCGCGAGAAACGCTTCCGTGTCGCCGCGCCGCACAGCGTCCGCCTCACTGGCCGCGCGCTCGTCCTCGCAAAAGAAATGCGCGGCGCGCAAAAACGCCCTGTCGCCAAAGCGCGCGCGGAGCGAGGCCGCGTCGCTGAACACTCGCGCGGACTCAACGTCCCTAAGCCGCGTTTTGCCGTAGTAGGACGCAACGGCCTTCATCTCGGCGGGAATGGCGGCGTATTCGCAGGTAAGCTCTGAATGGCTGCCGTGCGTATCGGTGATGGCGAGCGCGTAGCCCGCTTTTTTTAAATCGAACTCAAGCTTTTCTATCCTGGGCTGAGCCTCGCAAAAATCTATCGCCACAACGCCGCCCACGCTGCACGCCGTTTGATCCATCAGCCCGCAGGGCTTTTTGAAAAAAACGTTCTCCGCGTATTGCGCTATCTTGGCCGCGTCCACGCCGCTCAATGTGCCGTTTGAAAAAAGGTGCGATTGAATGTTTGCCATTAGCACCTCAAACGCCGCGCTCGATGAAAGCCCAGACCCGCGCGGCACTCTCGACGTAGTGTAGGCGTTGAACCCGCCTATTTTAAGCCCCTTTGCCGCAACCCCCGCCGCCGTGCCGCGCACCAGCGATATTGACGCCTCTCTCTCGCTGTCCTTGGGCGCGAGCTGAGCCTTGGCTATGCAAAGCGAAAATGGCTCCATGCCTTCGCTCTTTATGCCTATGGTATCGTCGCCCGTAGGCGCGGCGACGGCCACTATATCGGCGTCTATGGCGGCGGCGAGCACGCGCCCGCCATTATGGTCGGTATGGTTGCCGCCTATTTCGGTGCGGCCTGGCGCGCTCAATATCATAGCGCCAGGCATGTTTCCATATAAATTCAAGAAATTCTCAAGCGCGAGCGCGTAGCGCGCTTTCACATCGCTTAGGGCATGGCCGGGATAGAGCGCGCTTAGCCGCGCGTCGAGCGCGCCGGAGTTGAGCTTAGCTAATAATTCCATAAAAACCTCACAAAAAAATCGGGTCGCGGCAAAACCGCAACCCGATTATAGCATTTTTTATCCTATTAACCAAGCTTGGATATTGAAAGCCCGCCAGATACTGTGTTGCATTCAAATACCGCGCCGCCGTTTAGATACATCATGTGGTTGTTGCCTGTCATGGTAACGGGGAAGGTGCAGCTTGCATTGCCTGAAACGCTGTCAAGCGAGGCGGTGAAGCCGGCGCCCTCGGGAATGAATAGCTGTATGCCGCCAGAAACGGTGTTCACCTTCACCTGATTGGGGCAAACTGCGCTCTTTAGCACCACCGCTCCTGAAACGCTGTCCGCCCTAAATGTGTTCACGCTGCCCTCAAAAGCCACAGCGCCGGACGTTTCGCTTATTTCAACGGATACGAAGGTGGAAGCGGTTGCGGTTATCGCGCCGGATACGGAATCGAGCTCGGCCTCGTTGCCGCTGACGCCGCTAAGCTTTATGCTGCCGGAGGTGGATTCAATATCGAGCTTGTTTGCATAAAGCGGGCACACCTCAACTTCGCCTGAGACGCAGTCTATATCAAGCTCGTCAAGATTAGTGAGCGTTTGCGGAAGATATACCGTAAGCGACGTTGATGGCAGGCTTACGCCCCACTGGCTGTTCATTGTGCCCTCGTATATTTTCAGCTCATTGCCGTCGGTTCTAAAGCGCATTTTCTTATTTTCGGGTATGGAGGTTATGCACTTTTGCTCAAGCTTTATATCGCTGCCATCATGATATACAAGCTCAACCTTGCCGTCTATCCAGTCTATGCTTATTTTGCTTATCCCGGCTGCCGCCACAAGCTCAGTGCCCGTTTCGCTCACGCTTGAGTTCATCGCCGTGAGATTGCCGCCGAACACATTAAATCCGGGAAGCCCGCCGCCTGAGAGCAGCCTTACGCCGCCTATCACTATTCCGCCCGTGAGCGACACTACGAGCACGCCTATTAGCACTAGCGCAATGAGCGCCCAGCAGATTATCGTTACAATAGTTGCAGTTTTCATTTTATCCCTCCGTTACCTATCATTATTGCCTTAACGATATTCACTATCGCAACGGCGATAAGGAATATCACCCATGTTATGTGCCACGCGCCAGTGGCGAAGCTCACGAGTATGTATACGAGCACCGTCAGCGCCCATATAGCGCCCGAGATTGCGCCGAATACGGTGCCGTTCTTTTGGGGATTCTGCCCTGCTGCATTGTTGTTTTGCGGATTGTTCTGTTCCATGATTTTAACTATAGCTTTCGTTTACGAAAGCTTCCTTTCCTTGAAATTTTGGCTGGTTTTGCGC
>CAZZNN010000086.1:2189-8900 GCA_964655605.1 uncultured Oscillospiraceae bacterium | reverse complement strand
CCCGCGCCTTTGTTATTATGCTTTGCCTATTTTTATGCTTTGCCTATCTCGAGTACCCAATCCTTTGGGCCTTGCTTCCTGCCCCATTGTATGCCGGTGAGGTCGTCATAAAGCTTCTGCGAGACCTTGCCTATGCCGCCGTTGCCGGGGATAATGGCTTCATTCTTCCATATCAGCTTGCCCACGGGCGAGATGACCGCCGCAGTGCCGGTGCCGAACACCTCGTCAAGCTTGCCGTTTTTATAAGCCTCCTCAACCTCGTCTATTGAGATTTTGCGCTCCTCAACCGGCACGCCTTCGAGCTTTAGAAGGTCCATAACTGATTTGCGCGTTACGCCGCGCAGTATCGTGCCCGCCGTGACGGGGGTGATGGCCTTGCCGTCTATAACGAAGAATATGTTCATCGCGCCCACTTCTTCGATGAATTTGCGCTCGACGCCATCGAGCCAAAGCACCTGCGCGCAGCCCTTTTCCTCGGCTTCCCACTGAGCGCGAAGCCCCGCCGCGTAGTTGCCGCCGGTCTTGGCTTCGCCCAAGCCGCCGCGCACCGAGCGGACATACTGGGTTTCAACAAGAATGTCAACCGGCTTGAGCCCCGCCGCGTAGTAAGCGCCGCTGGGAGAAAGCATTATTATGAATTTGTAGCTCTTTGAGTGATGCACGCCAAGCTTGCCCTCGGTGCCTATTATGAACGGGCGGATATACAGCGACGCGTCCTTATCGGTGGGTATCCACTCCTTATCAAGAAGCACGAGCTGCTTCATGGCCTCAAGATAGAGCTCCTCGTCTATCTTAGGCATGCAAAGGCGCTCGTTTGACAGGTTCATGCGGCGGATATTTTCTATCGGGCGGAACATGAGTATGCGGCCGTCGTCCGCGCGATACGCCTTGAGCCCTTCAAAAACCTCCTGGCCATAGTGCAGGCACTTGGCGGCGGGGTCTATGCTGATTGGGCCGTAGGGGACTATTTGCGGGTCATGCCAGCCCTGACCCTCATCATAATCCATTGTGAACATGTGATCCGTGAAAACTGCGCCAAAGGGCAGCTTCTGCCCCGGCACGGGACGCGCCTTGGGCGCGGTGGTCTTAGTAACGGAGATCTGCATGATGTAGCCTTCCTCCCGAATATCGTTTATTTTTTGAAACCGTGTTTCTTACTTTGATTATAGTCAGCAAATCCCATAAACTCAACGCATATTAAAAGAATACATTATATATTGCTGTCGATGTATTTAAAAATCTTTGAGACTGTGATTAAATTAGAGTATGGAATATGATGTGAAAAGCACAAATAAAAAGCTGCTCATAACAGCCGGACATTATGGCTCTGGCAAGACCAATCTTGCCGTGAACCTCGCCCTGGCGCTAAAGGCGGCGGGCGAAAAAAATGTGTCGCTTTGCGACGCGGATATAGTTAACCCCTATTTTCGCACTAAGGACAGCGAGGACGTGCTTGAAAAAAGCGGCGTAAAGCTCATAGCGCCGCAGTTTGCAAACTCCAATCTCGATATTCCGTCCATGCCGCCGGAGATAAACTCCGTGTTCGACAATGCGAGCGTTCGCGCCGTTTTCGACGTTGGGGGCGATGATTCCGGCGCGGTGGCCTTGGGGCAGTATGCCGCGCAATTCGATAAAACCGGCTACGAAATGTTTTTAATCATCAATGCGCACAGGTTTTTAACGCGCGAGCCGGAAATGCTTCTTGAATTCGTATATGATATGGAGTGCGCCAGCCATCTAAAATTCACCTCGATTGTGAACAACACGAATATAGGCAAGGAGACTACCCAAGAGGTGGTGCTCTCATCGCTTGATTATATTAAGCGCGCGAGCGAGCTTTTAAAGCTGCCTGTCGCGTTTACCGCCGTTGAAAGAACGCTCCTTGAAAAGCTTCGCCTTTCAGGGAACATTCCCGATATAAACATTTTCCCTATAACGGTCTATGGAAAAAAGGACTGGATTCTTTAAGGAGGAGAAAAATGGCAAAGGTAATTTTCAATGAAGACCTGTGCAAAGCCTGCGGGCTGTGCGTGGACGCGTGCCCGCGCAAGATACTGGCTATCGCGGACGGCAGGTTCAACAAGAAGGGCTATTGCCCTGCGTACTGCACGGATGAGGAAAAATGCGTCGGCTGCGCGCTTTGCGCCACGATGTGTCCCGATTGCGTGATAGAAGTGCTTAAATAAGGAGGAGATGGCAAAATGGCCGAAAAAATGCTAATGAAGGGTAACGAGGTCATAGCGGAAGCCGCTATTATGGCGGGCTGCCGTAATTTCTTCGGATACCCGATAACCCCGCAGACCGAGCTTGCCGCTTATATGGCAAAGCGTATGCCCAAGATAGGCGGCACATTCCTGCAGGCCGAAAGCGAAGTGGCCGCGATAAACATGGTCTACGGCGCTTCCTCAACGGGCGCGCGCGTTATGACCTCCAGCTCAAGCCCCGGAGTATCGCTCAAGAGCGAAGGCATAAGCTATCTCGCGGGCGCGGATCTTCCCGCGCTTATAGTCAACGTGCAGCGCGGCGGCCCCGGCCTTGGCGGCATACAGCCTTCTCAGTCGGACTATTTCCAGGCCACTCACGGCCCCGGACACGGCGATTTCCGTCTCCTTGTGTTCGCTCCGTGCACCGTGCAGGAGGTATGCGACCTTGTGTTCCTCGCCTTCGACAAGGCCGATGAATACCGCATGCCCGCCATGCTCCTTGCAGACGGCATACTTGGGCAGATGATGGAGCCCGTCGCCTTCCCCGACAGGGAAAAGAAGGATTTCATCGCCAAGCCCTGGGCGGCCAACGGCACCAAGGGCGCGCGCACGCATAACATAGTCAATTCGCTCTATCTCGCTCCCGCCGAGCTTGAGCGCACCAACTTCGAGCGCTTTGACAGATATAAAAAGATAATGGAAACCGAGCAGCGCTATGAGGACTTCATGACCGAGGACGCGGACGTTGTGGTAGTGGCCTTCGGCGCAAGCGCCCGCGTCGCGAAAAACGCAATAGTCGCCGCGCGTGCAAATGGCATAAAGGCCGGCCTTATCCGCCCGATAACCCTTTGGCCGTTCCCCACCGATATATTAAAGCAGCGCGCAAAGACCGCGAAGGCATTTGTGAGCGCCGAGCTCAACATGGGTCAGATGATAACGGACGTTAAGCTCGCAATAGAGTGCTCAAAGCCCGTTTACCTTGCAAACCGCACCGGCGGCATGGTATTCGCGCCCGACGAGATACTTTCTGTTATTGAAAAAGCAAACAACGGAGGTAAGGAGTAATGAATAAAGTTTTCTCAAGACCCGACGCTCTGCTTCCGGTCTCCACGCATTATTGCCCCGGCTGCACGCACGGCATAATCCACCGCCTGGTGGCCGAGTGCCTCGATGAATTGCAGCTCACCGGCAAGACCGTTGGCGTATGCCCGGTCGGCTGCTCGGTATTGGCTTATGATTATTTCGCCTGCGACATGGTAGAGGCGGCGCATGGCCGCGCTCCCGCCGTAGCCACCGGCATAAAGCGCTCAATGGGCGCGGACAACGTGCATGTTTTCACCTATCAGGGCGATGGCGACCTTGCCGCCATAGGCACTGCTGAAACCGTTCACGCGGCCACCCGCGGCGAAAACATCACACTCATTTTCGTAAACAACGGCATCTACGGCATGACCGGCGGCCAAATGGCGCCCACATCGCTCCCCGGCATGGTCACGCAGACCACGCCATACGGCCGCGATGTTAAGCAGGCGGGCTATCCCGTGCGCGTTTGCGAAATGCTCTCCACTCTCGACGGCACGGCCTACGCCGAGCGCGTTGCCGTGGACTGCCCCAAGAATGTGAATCGCGCGAAGGCCGCCATAAAGAAGGCTTTCACCGTTCAGCAGAATAAAGAAGGCTTCTCAATAGTTGAGGTGCTTTCAATCTGCCCCACCAACTGGGGTCTTTCGCCCGTGAAATCGCTTGAGTGGATGCGCGAAAACATGATTCCCTATTATCCTCTTGGCGTATATAAGGACAAGACTGCGGAGGTGGCAAAATGAATAAGCAGATAGTTATTGCGGGCTTCGGCGGGCAGGGCGTGCTGTTTTCCGGCAAGTTCCTCGCCTACGCGGGCATGATGAGCGATTATCAGATCTCGTGGCTCCCCAGCTACGGCCCTGAAATGCGCGGCGGCACCGCTAACTGCAACATTATAATAAGCGACGACCCCATAGGCTCGCCCATTATAGTAAACGGCAACGCGCTCATAGCCATGAACGCGCCCTCCTTTACCAAGTTCGTTGACACCATAGTTCCAGGCGGCGAGATATTCGTGGATTCCACGCTCATCAGCGACAAGGTCGTTCGCACCGACGTTAAGGCATATTATGTGCCCGCCACGGCGATGGCGAAGGAGAATGGCCTCCAGGGGCTTTCGAACATGATAATGGTTGGCAAATTCATCAAGGAGACCGGCGTTTGCCCGGAGGAATTGATAGAAAAAGCGCTTCACAAGTGCATTCCCGCCAAAAAGGCCGATATGTTTGATATGAATATGAAGGCAATCCGCTTGGGTATGGAAGCGTAAAAAAGCATTGTAGGGCCGGGGCTTGCTCCGGCCTTTGCTTTGCCCGCGCCGCATATCCGGCGCGCATGTCGCCAAGAGCCGGAACAAGTGCTGCGTCTCTTGGCAATCCCAGCTTATATATTACTAATCGTAATATATAGCTTGCATAAACAGACGGTATATACTGTATATAATGATCAAGCCGTATTGACAGGCAGGCGAATTAAAAATATCATTACACCCGGCTAAGCGCGGAAGCTTCCTTGAAAGAGGGCGCTTCCGTGAAGCATGAAAGGGGATAAATCGTCATGGAATTTCACGGCAGCGCGCGCTACAGGGTAAAGCGCGCGATAAGTCTCGAGGCATTTATATTCCTTATAGTGGTGGTGGGCGCGTTTTCTCTGATGGGCGCAACGATGGGCGTTGCGAACATGTTCAACACCATGATGAACACGGCCTACAGAATTTTGATAGACACTGTTTTCTATATAATGGCGATAGCGGTGGTGGCGGGCGCAATATCGTCGCTATTTTCGGAATTTGGCGTTATAGCGCTGATAAACAAGGCGCTCTCGCCGCTCATGCGTCCCGTATACGATTTGCCGGGCGCTGCGAGCATGGGCGTGGTGGCGACCTATTTGAGCGATAACCCGGCCATACTCACGCTTGCGCAGGACATGAATTTCAGACGCTATTTCAAAAAATACCAGATACCGGCGCTCACCAATATTGGCACGGCGTTTGGCATGGGGCTTATTGTAACCACATTCATGATAGGCATAGCGCCAGCCGACGGGCAGGGCTATGGCCTTGCTATAGTGGTGGGCAATCTTGGCGCTGTGATAGGCAGCATAGTTTCAACGCGCATAATGCTGATATTCACCAAAAAAGCCTTTGGCAAGGACGCGCCGTGCGAGCTTGAGGGCATTGACGAATCTCTCACGCTCGATGATAACCACCGTCTCGCGCGCAAGGGCGGCATTGGCCTTCGCGCCATAGACGCATTGCTTACGGGCGGCAAGAGCGGCGTGCAGATGGGGCTTGATATTATCCCAGGCGTGCTCGTGATATGCACGCTTGTTTTAATGCTTTCAAATTCTCCCGCCGAGGGCGGGGTTTACACGGGCGCGGCATACGAGGGCGTTGGGATACTGCCAAAGCTCGCTGAAGCGGTGAGCGGCGTGTTAAAACCGCTTTTCGGCTTCACGAGCAGCGGCTGCATAGCCGTGCCGATAACGGCTCTAGGCTCTGCGGGCGCGGCGATAGGCATAGTGCCGCAGCTAATAAAGCAGGGGCTCGCGGGCGCAAACGATATAGCGGTGTTCACCGCCATGTGCATGTGCTGGAGCGGCTATCTTTCAACGCACGTCGCCATGATGGACGCGCTCAAGTGCAATGAGCTTACAGGGAAAGCCATACTCGCGCATACCATAGGCGGTTTTGTCGCGGGCGTGGCGGCGAATTGGATATTTAAGGGATTGTCACTGCTGATATAAGGCGGCGAAAAGCTACGCACGGCGGGAGCAAGCCCCCGCCCTACGGGTGCGGCGGCGGGTGTTTCACATGGACGCGACGGTGAAACCTATACCGTAGGGGTGCGGCGGCAGCTATTTGGCCAATAAAAAAACGCCCTTGCGGGCGTTTTTTTCACGCTTGCTTCTTTGCAAGCATGTCCTTTGTTTTCATCAATCGGGTGGTATTGCCGCGCTCGTTTTCCTCGAGCTTCATGGTTATCATGCGTATGGCGTCGTCAAACTGAGGTATCATGACGTATTCAAGCGCGTTGACGCGCCTTCTCGTCTTTTCTATCTCGTCCGCGAGGCGATTGCATATTTTTTCCACCTCGGCAAGCTCTATAAGCATTGGCAAAAGCTCCACAAACGCCTTGACGGCCTCGTCGAGCTCGGCGCTCGTTGTGGCAATGCCGTAGGGAAGCTCAATTTCGTCGCTCGTTTCGAGCGTAAGCTTGGGCACTATGACCGAGAGCACATGCGCGCTCGACACCTCTATCTTGGCGGGGCGCGCCGGATAGCACAGCGCTTCCTCCACCTCGCTCGCGCTCATCGACGCACGCGCGAGCACGAAGCCCTGCATGGCCTTTGCGAGCTTGCTCTCAACGGCAGTGCGCAGCTCCTTGTTGCGCCTCACAATATCCAGGAACTGCCGCATCAGCTCGTC
>CAZZNN010000086.1:0-2179 GCA_964655605.1 uncultured Oscillospiraceae bacterium | reverse complement strand
GCGGCGCACCATTTCATCGCGCTTATCCTTCATCAGTTTATGTCCGCGGACGGCGACCTTCTTCTTCTTTTTGAGATTGGAAAGCTCCATTCGCGTGGGCTTTACGTTTAAAGCCGCCATTCATTTCACCGCCTTCCGCTGCTACGCATTCGCGCCGTAATACTTATCAAGATACTCGTCCTTGATACGCTTTAGCTCATTGCGCGGGAGTATTCTCAATAGCTTCCAGCCAAGCTCCAGGGTTTCCTCTATGGAGCGATTGGTGTAATAGCCCTGCGACACATATTCTTCTTCAAAGGCGTCCGCGAATTTTGCGTAGAGCTTATCAACGTCGCTCAAAGCCGCGTCGCCCAATATGACGGCCAGCTCCTTTGCGTCCTTACCGCGCGAATACGCGGCGAAAAGCTGATTCATCGTGTCCGCGTGATCCTCGCGGGTCTTGCCCTTGCCTATGCCCTTATCCTTTAGGCGCGAAAGCGAAGGAAGCACGTTTATGGGCGGGGTTATGCCGCGCCTGTGCAGCTCGCGCGAAAGGATTATCTGACCTTCTGTTATATAGCCGGTAAGATCGGGTATGGGGTGGGTTATATCGTCCTCTGGCATGGACAGAATGGGTATCATCGTTATGGAGCCCTTATTTTCCTTTATTCTGCCCGCGCGCTCATACATGGTGGCAAGGTCTGTGTAAAGGTAGCCGGGATAACCGCGGCGGCCGGGAACTTCCTTGCGCGCCGCGCTGACCTCGCGCAAAGCCTCCGCATAGTTGGTTATATCGGTTATTATAACGAGAACGTGCATGCCGAGGTCGTAGGCCAGATACTCGGCCGCCGTTATCGCCATACGCGGGGTGGCTATGCGCTCTATGGCCGGGTCGTTTGCAAGGTTTACGAACGTGACCGTTCTATCGATAGCGCCCGTGGCGCGGAAATCGCTTATGAAGAAATCCGCCTCCTCAAACGTTATGCCGACGGCGGCGAATACCACCGCGAAATTCTCGTCCTTGCCAAGCACCTTCGCCTGACGCGCTATTTGCGCGGCAAGGTTGGCGTGCGGGAGGCCGGAGCCTGAGAAAACGGGCAGCTTTTGGCCGCGAACGAGCGTGTTAAGCCCGTCTATGGCGCTTATGCCCGTTTGAATGAACTCGGAGGGATAGTCGCGCGCGGCGGGGTTCATGGGCGAGCCGTTTATATCGAGGCGCTTTTCGGGTATTAGCGGCACGCCGTCGTCCTTGGGACGGCCCATGCCGTCAAATACGCGGCCGAGCATATCAGGCGCCACGGCAAGCTCTATCGAGCGGCCGAGGAAGCGCGCCTTCGCATCGGATATTTTTAAACCCTGCGAGCCTTCAAATAGCTGCAAAAGCGCCTTGTCGCCATTTATCTCGAGCACGCGCCCGTGCCTTACCTCGCCCGAAGCCTGCTCGATTTCAACAAGTTCATCGTACTTTACGCCTTCGACGTTTTCAACCATCATCAGCGGGCCGACGACTTCCTTTATGGTGCGGTATTCCTTACGCATCTTGGTTACCTCCGTCCGTCAGCGCACGAATTTCCTTTGTGAGCTGAGCCATTATCTCCTCATAACGCGCTTCGCACTCGTTTTCAGGAACGTATTTGAAGCGGCCTATCGCCTCGCGCACAGGCAGCGATGCGAGCTTATTGAAGCTTGCGTCCGCCGCGAGCGCCTCGGCGCCCTGATCATAATAGGCGAGTATGGTTTTTAAAAGCATATATTGCTTCTTTGGCGAGGTATATGTGTCAACCTCGTGGAATGCGTTTTGATGGAGGTAATCCTCCCTTATCGAACGCGCCGCCTCAAGCTTCAGCCTGTCGTTAAAGGAAAGCGCGTCTATGCCAACGAGCCTCACTATTTCCTCAAGCTCGCTCTCCTGCTGGAGCATTGTCATGGTCTTTAGCACAAGGCCGGTCCACTCCTCGCTCACCTCGCGGTTGAACCAGGATTCAAGCCGGTCAAGATACAGCGAATAGCTCTGGAGCCAGTCAATAGCCGGGAAATGGCGCGAATACGCCAGCTTGCTCGAAAGACCCCAATATACCTTAACTATTCTAAGCGTCGCCTGCGAAACCGGCTCTGAAATATCGCCGCCCGGAGGTGAAACCGCACCTATCGCGGTTACAGCGCCCGTGCGTCCTTCGCTGCCAAGCGTTTTCACAACGCC
>CAZZNN010000085.1:0-9084 GCA_964655605.1 uncultured Oscillospiraceae bacterium | reverse complement strand
GCTTGCCATTGAGTTCCGGTATAACCTTGCCAACGGCCTTTGCTGCGCCGGTGGAGCTTGGGATTATGTTGAAGGCTGCGCCGCGTCCGCCGCGCCAATCCTTTTTGCTCGGGCCGTCAACGGTCTTTTGGGTGGCGGTGGTGGCATGAACGGTGGTCATAAGACCTTCGATTATGCCGAAGTTATCATGTATAACCTTGGCAAGAGGCGCCAGACAGTTGGTTGTGCAGCTCGCGTTTGAAACTATCTTTTGGTCTACGGTGTATTTATCGTTATTTACGCCCATTACATACATCGGGGCGTCCTTGCTGGGGGCGGAGATGACAACCTTCTTCGCACCGCCCTTGAAATGAGCGCTCGCGCCATCGAGGGTGGTGAAAACGCCGGTGGATTCAACTATGTATTCAGCGCCGCACTCGCTCCATTTAATATTGGCGGGATCGGTTTCGGCAAACACCCTCACCTTTTTGCCGTTTATCACGAGATAATCGCCGTCCACCTCAACAGTGCCGTTAAAACGGCCGTGTACGGTGTCATACTTGAGCATGTACGCCATATAATCGGCGCTGATGAACGGATCGTTCACGCCAACGATGTCCACATTGTCGTTCAATACGCACGCCCTCATTACAAGACGGCCTATACGGCCAAATCCATTGATACCAACTTTAGTCAACATTTTTCTTCCTCCTAAAAAAGATAAAAATATTTTGTAAGCGTTTTCACGCAAACATACGTTATTTTAGGTTTTCGGGATTTAGGCCTTCGAGCTCGGGCAGCACGAAGCGCCCGTCCTTACGGACCAGCTTCCCATCGAAATACATTTCTCCCCCGCCGTATTCAGGGGTCTGTATGCACACGAGATCCCAGTGTATGGCCGATTTATTGCCGTTATTGCACTCGTCATAGCAGCGACCGGGGGTGAAATGGAAGCTGCCCGCTATCTTCTCATCAAAAAGCGTATCCATCATGGGACTCGTGACGAACGGGTTCACGCCTATGGCGAATTCGCCTACGGCGCGCGCGCCATTGTCGCGGTCGAACACGCGGGTTATGCGCTCGGTATCATTTGAGGTGGATTTTACTATGCGCCCGTTTTCAAATGTGAGCACTATATTTTCATAAGTGAAGCCCTCGAACACGCTGGGTGTGTTATAAGATATAACGCCGTTTATGCTGCCCACGACCGGCGCCGTGAATATCTCGCCGTCGGGGATATTGAGCTTGCCTGCGCAGGGTATTGCCGGAAGCCCTTTTATCGAGAAGGATATATCCGTGCCCTTGCCGACTATATGCACCATATCGGTTTTTTCCATGAGCTTTTTAAGCGGCTGCATGGCTTTATCCATTTTGGAATAATCGAGATTGCAGACGCTGAAATAATAATCCTCAAAAGCCTCCGTGCTCATTTTGGCTTTTGCCGCCATGCCGGGCGAAGGATAGCGCATTACGCACCATTTGGTGCAGGGTATCCTTATTCCGTCGTGAAGCGGAGTTGCGTAAATATTATCCACAAGCTCCACCTTTTCCATTGGAACGTCGTTTAACTCTGAGGAGTTGTTGCCGCCGCGAACGCCTATATACGCGTCCATATTGCGCATGAGGGCGCAATCCACTTCCGCCAGAAGCTTATACTGCTCTTCGCTCGCGCCCATTTGAAGCGCTCTGTTTATTTCGTTTTCGCGAAGCCACACGAAGGGCGCTCCGCCAGCAGCATAAGTCGCTTTTATTATCTCCTTGACGAGCGGATTGCACCCGTCATAAGACTCAATGAGAAGCTTCTCTCCCGGTTTTATCGCGAATGAAAACTCAACGAGATTCCTGGCGAGTTTTTTTATTCTTTCGTCAACCATTTCTTCATTCACTCCTCACAGTTAATTTTTTCAGACACTATATAAAGAGGACGCTTGCGCGTTTCATCATATATTCTGCCTAAATACGTGCCCAAAGCGCCCATGGCTATAAGCGTTACGCCATTTAAAAGCGCAAGCCCCGCCACGGCCCAAAGCCACGGCGCGCAGCCTATTGTTGCAGAAACGATTATGAGCGCCGCAAGCCCAAGCACCGACAGCGCGCACACCGACGCGCCTATATACGCTGGGAGCACGAGCGGCTTGTCGGAAAAGCCGAATATGCCGTCAAAGGCAAGCTTGAGCATTTTTTTGAGCGAATACTTTGTGCTGCCTGCCGCGCGCTCGGCGCGCACATATTCAACGGGAACCGCGTTAAAGCCCATCCACGCGCTCATGCCGCGAAGAAAGCGCCGCTGCTCGCGCATGGTTAAAAACACATTCGCGACCTTGCGGTCTATAAGCCTGAAATCGCCCGTATCGAGCGGTATAGGATATGCGCTCATGGAATTGAGAAGCCTGTAATACAGGAAGGCGGTGAGCTTTTTAAACACCGTCTCCCCCTCGCGCTTTTTGCGCTTGCCATAAGCTATATCCGCGCCATTTTCCCACGCGGCGACCATATTCTTAATGACCTCGGGCGGATCCTGCAAATCTATATCGATAATGATAAGCGCATCGCCCTTCGCCGCGTCCATGCCGGCGGTAACGGCGAGCTGATGGCCGAAATTGCGCGAAAACGAGATGACTTTAACGTTTTCGTGCGCGGCGGCGATCTTGCGAAGCTCCGCCATAGTGTTGTCGCGGCTGCCGTCATTGACGTAAATAATTTCGTAATCGTAGCCGAGGCTTGCCATTTGGGCGTTCATGCGCTCAAATGAAGCGGCGGTTACCTCCTGCTCGTTATATGCAGGAATTATGAGTGAAAGCGTTTTCATATCCATAAATAGATTATATACCAATTTTTGCTTTTCAACAAGTACGGCGGCAGTTTGAGCCATATAATATTTGACGTGCTGATAATTCTGCGCTAAAATAATTATATATTCAACGGCTTAATCGTTTAATTTACGGGGACAAATTATTTGGGGGATAAGTTAATGCTCAATCAGGCTCTACCGGAAGCATACCTTGCGCCGGCCTTTGCCGCCGAATTTGCGTGCATAGGCAGCGAATGCAGCGTTAATTGCTGCGACGCCAACTGGCGCATATTTGTGGATAAATACTCCTTTGCCAAGTATCACGCTATCCCCGATACGGACCCTATAAAGCTGAAATTGCAGCGCAACCTTAAAAAGCTGCCGGATTCCACGAGAACCGAGGCCACCTACGGTCAGCTTATAACGGCAAGCGGGCGCTGCCCCTTTTTAAACAGCGATAAGCTTTGCTCATTGCAGCTTCAATTTGGTGAAAGCATACTTTGCAATACATGCAAAATATTTCCGCGCATCGATTTTTTGGTGAACGGGCAGGCCTATCGCGGCATGACGACCGCGTGCGAGGCGGTGTCGCGCATTGCGCTGCCAAAAAAGGACGGCATTGATTTTGCGTATTATCCGCTAAACGACGGCACGCTGTTTCTCCCGTCCACATTCTTCTCGCGCACGAGCGACATGTTTACAAGCGGTACGGCGCCCTATTATCAGGACCTTCTCGATTTTATGATAGACACGCTGCAAAATCGTGAATACAGGCTATGGGAGCGTCTTGTGCTGCTTGGCATGTTTATGCGCCGCATAGACGCTATCGAGCAGGACGATATACTTTCCGCCATTCGCGGCTACAGCGCCTTTTACTCCAGCCCCGACGCGGCCGCGCAGCTTTCGCAGATACCCGGCGCGAACGGCTTCCATGTATACATAGCCACGCTCGCCGGATTTATGACCATAGAATGCCAAAGCTCGCTGGACGTAAAGCTTGCCACGCTTTGCAAAAACGCCTTTGACGGGCTTGGCTACTCGCCAGAGCTCACCAATATCGACCGTATAGACAATTATACCGAGGCATACAAGCGTTACTATCTGCCGTGGCTATATGAAAACGAGCATTTCATGGAAAATTTCCTCGTAATGGAGATTTTCAACTCCCCGCAGCATCTTGTGCTTTTCAATAAGGGGCAAGCCTTCAGCGGCTATAAAAAGCTGGCGCTTCTATATGGGCTAACGCGCTTTTTAATGGTCGGCACGGCGGCATACAATAAGGGCATGACCAGCGATGTCGCGATAAACACGCTCACGCTCATATCGCATCATTTCGGCATAGTGCAGTCAAACGCCGTGAGGCGTGGCGGGCTATCGCTCACGGAGGCCGCGCATACAGACTCTATGGCGTGGTTCGCTTCCATGCTCAAGGAATAAAAACGCAATGCTTAAACCGCGGCGGCTCAATGCCACCGCGGTTTTTTCACGTCAGCGCCTCCTATTGAATAGTAATAATTGAGCGCCATCTTGGCGCAATTACTTAGGAGGTAAACCCAATGGAAGGATATTTGGATGGTTTTCTCGCCTATTTGCGGGAACAGGCGGATAATCACTCTATATATGTTTGGGGCGCGCAGGGACAAAGCGCGCCTATTATAAGCGAAACCTGGATACGCGCGCGCGAGACTTCCGACCGCAACGCTCAGCGTGCAATAGACTTTTGGAAAAAGCAGGTAACTCTTGGCTATGGCAACATACTTCGCGCGTTCGACTGCTCGGGGCTTATAATGTATTACTTCATGAATATCAAGAAGGTTTTCACTTACGATATGAGCGCTAACGGCCTGAGCCGCGTATGCGCGCCGCTTAAAAGGGCGAACCTGCTGCCCGGCGACCTCGTATTCAGAGAGGATAGATCCGGCCGCGTTTACCATGTGGGCGTTGTTCTCGACGCCGAAGCGAACATAATCGAGGCGCGCAGCCGCGACACAGGCGTTGTGATACGCCCGCTCGACGAGCCCGGCAAGGGTTATTGGAACAGATACGGAAGACTTCCGCTGCTAAAAAGGGAAATAGAAGCGCGATAAGCGCACCAAAAAAGGCGCGGGCGTCCGCGTCTTTTTTGGTGCAATGATAATAAGTCCGCAAAATTAGAAAAGGCGGGAACGGACGTCCGCTCGCCGCTCGCCGCAAGCTACCCACTTGCTTTAAACGGGGCGCGACGGCTATGCCGGACGCGGGCTTCAAGAGGAACTTGCGTGAGGTTCACCAAAACACTCAGGCTCATTTTTACCCTCAGGGCACGCCACGTCCCGTCCGTTCCATCGCCAGTTTCAAAAAATTTATTCGCCGCCAGACGGCTTGTTAAGTTTAAAATAACACACTCTAAAACCCGTGTCAACAGGGGGTTTAGAGTGTGCGGGGCTTACTTTTTGGCATTGGTATTTACATTGTAACTCAATCACAATATATTGTTTATACGCCCGGAGTCTCCTCGTCGCTCACATTCACGAGTATATCGCCCGGCTGGCACGCGAGCGCCGTGCAGAGCTTTTCAAGCGTATCAAAGCGCACCGCGCGAGCCTTATTATTCTTTAGAATAGACAGATTAGCCATAGTAATGCCTATCCTATCCGCAAGCTCGCCAACGCCTATTTTGCGCTTTGCCATCATAACGTCCAAATCAACTCTTATAGCCATGCGTTCACCTCATATAGTAAGCTCATTGTCTTCTCTGAGCTTGCTTGCCTTTAAAACGAGGTGCGAAAGCACGAACGCCATTATTGCCACCGTCAGGCCGAATACTATTATGGTGAACATCAATATAAGCGAGCCTCCGTTTATCGCGTTATATATGCTCGTTAGCACCAGTACGAAGGTGGTTATGCCCGTGTCTATAATGGCCATTATCCCAATAAGCTTTAATAGCCTCGCGTTCTTTTCACAGAAGGAATTATCGCGGCCTATCTCGCCAGTTATTCTAAAAAAGCTCGCTATCGCGATAGCCACTGGTATCACGCACGCCCACACGCTTATAAGGCAGGGAAGCGTGAGAGCGTCAAACTCAGGGAAGCCCTCCCCCATCTCGCGCACCGTCACCGGCAGCATCCACAATAGAAACACCGCCGCCACTATTGTGACGAATATCATTATCACCCTCAGCCAGAGAGCCAAACTTTTTTGCTGCATAAATATGCCTCCCGCTCTTTTTTTATTCTCAGATCCGAGCTTGGGCATATTATAGCGCACTGCATATTGAATTGCAATAGGTTTTTATTGTTTTTCGATATTTTTTTATTCTTTAACGAGCACCTGTACAACTTCACCTATATATATGCGGTGAAAATCGTTGTTGGGATAGTTTTTCGCCACCACAAGGCCCCTATCCACAATATTATCGGGCTTTATATCGGAGAAAAAGGCTTTTTTACACACGAGCGTCAATACGGATTCATTGAACATTGGCGCCGAAGCGGAATTATCAAAGCATGGCGTGAGAGCGGTTTTGGCAAGCTTATCCTCATTGCGGCCGCTGTGCGAGCCAAGATAGGCAAGCGCGTCCTTATGGCCATCGAAAAAGGAGAGTGTGAAAAAGCGCTCGCGCTCCATGAATTCATAAGTGAAGCGCTGCGGGCGGACATACGCCGTGACCATTGGCACACCCCAAAGCGTGCCAAGGCCGCCCCACGACACCGTCATGGTGTTGAAATCATTCTCCTTGCCCGCGCTCAAAAGCGCCCAATCGCAATCGAAAGCGGCAAACGGCTTGAGTGAGAGTTCTTCAGGGTTAATCTGTTTCATTGGTTTCATTTCCTCCATTTATAGAAGCTTTAAAGCGGTAATACTCGTTTACAAGGCTGCGGCAGCCCATTTCTTGAAGTTTTTTGTGCTCCACGCGGTAATTCGCCTTGCGATAGCGGCCGCTCGCCACAAAACGGATATTATCCCTTATGTATGCGTCGAGCTCACAAAGCCCGTCCGTCACGGTGATGAGCGGGAAGAACCAGCGCGCCCACGTCGTCTCGGTGGAGACAGGATTATCGTAAAGCTTCCTGTTTATCGCACGGATATATGCGCGCATGGCCTGCTCGTCGCTCGCGTGCTTTTTCACCTTCCAGCGGTACAGCGCGCGCGCCTTGCGATTGAGCTTGCCCTTGAGCTTGGCTTTTGTTGCGGCGCAAAGGTCTATTTCGCCGCCAAGACAGCTTACGCCAAGGAACTCCCACGCCTCGCCCGGCGCATAGCGGAACACCTTTTTTTCGTTTACGGCAAGGCGCTTTGCGCTAAGCTTTGCGCGAATGGCCGCTTCGTATTCGTCAAGCGTCTGCTTATCCGGCGCAAATACGATAATATCGTCGCTATAACGGGCGTAAGGAGCGCATAGCCCGTCAAAATAGGCGTCCAATTCATTGAGATAAATATTCGCCAAAAAAGGCGATATTGGCGTGCCGGCCATTACGCCGCGCTTCTCGCGCACGACTAAGCCGTTTTCAATGGCGGCGTCGGCCGATAAAAGCGTTTTTAGAAAAGCAAAAAGCTCCGCGTCGTCTTTAAGTATGGATTCTAATATGGGGAGCAGCAGCTCCACGTCCACGCTGTTGAAATAATCCTTTATATCCAGCTTGACGCAATACATCGCGCTTATTCCGGGGACGCCGTTAAGCGCGCGTATGGCGCGCTTAACGCCCATGTCGCGCCTGAATGAATACAGCGACGGGCTCATGGCGGCGTCGTAGCGATATAAGAGCCGTGCCATTAGTTTTAGCGCAAGATTTTCGTCCTCCGAAAATGAATACACGATGCGCTTTCTATCCGAGCCGAGCTTATTTATAAGGCGCTTTTGGGGAAGCGAAAAGCCCTCGCCGCGCTTTATAGCCGCCGCGAGCGGTATGTAACGCTCCTTGGCAATAAACGCAAAAAGCGCGTCCAACTCGCTCTCTCCAAAGCCAGAGCCGCTTTTTTTCTCGCACTTGAGCTCATAATAATCGCGCCAATTCTGTGGCGACGCCAATTCATCTAAAATGCTCATACTATATAAAAAAGAAAGGGAAAATGCTTTGAAGGCAGCAATGCTGACACAGGATTGAACTGCGCTTTAACCACCCGCACGGTCTTTTTGCCAAGCGCGCTTCCTCCCATCGCGGGAACGGGCGCAATGCCCGCGTTTCCCTTTCTTTTTTAACGGAATCAGGGGCTAACGCGCCATTGCGCGTATGCGTGAAACGACGTATCCGCGCTCGTTAGCCATGTGCGTATAGAAATTTATAAAGGGAACTCCGGCGCTAAGCGCGGCGTTTTTCGCGTTGAGGAAGGCGGAATTTCTATCCCTGTTGTGCTCTGTGAGCATTATAACGCCCGCGACAGCGCCATTTTTAATGAGCGCAAAGTCATAGGGCTTTGAAGGAATTTTTGCCGCGACGCCCACGGACGCCGCCGATGCAAAGCGCTGCACCGAATAATCGGAAAAGTCCTCCGCTAAAATTTTAGCGAAATATTCCGGCATAGTGCCGCGCTCGGACGGTGCGGCATAGCTTGGCGCAGCCTGCCGCGCGGTGTTTTGCGGCTGGGGCTGCTGCTCTATCTTCGCGCCGCAGCCGGTGCAAAAACGAGTGCCGGAATTGAGCTGCTTGCCGCAATTCGGGCAATAAATCTGTTTAGAGTTCACACCGACACTGGTGAAAAAATCACCTACGGCATTTTCAACCGCTCCGGTCACGCTTTTGGTAACCGCCGAATCGACTGCCCGGTTAACGGCGCGTTTGGCCTTATCAAATAAACTCATCGCGTCCTCCCTATTGATTGCCTTGTTACATATTCTACATAATAAAGGAACGTTTGTCACCTATAAATTTATTGCGCGTGCCTTATAAAAAATATTTAAGGCGCACAAGCGCGGTATCTCTTAGGGTTTAAAATAAATAGAAATAAATAATGCAACCTTGGCGGATAAAAAATATTGACATACGGCCGATGTATGGGTATACTAATATTCGCGTCGCAAGTGATTGTGTTCGCGTGCGTGGGAGCATAGCTCAGCTGGAAGAGCACTTGCCTTACAAGCAAGGGGTCACAGGTTCGAGCCCTGTTGCTCCCACCACTCGGCCCGGTAGTTCAGTTGGTTAGAATGCCAGCCTGTCACGTTGGAGGTCAGGGGTTCGAGCCCCCTCCGGGTCGCCATTTGCCTCGGTAGCTCAGATGGTAGAGCAAGGGACTGAAAATCCCTGTGTCGGTGGTTCGATTCCACTCTGAGGCACCATATCGCGGGAGTAGCTCATTCGGTAGAGCGCTGCCTTGCCAAGGCAGAGGTGGCGGGT
>CAZZNN010000084.1:6434-9181 GCA_964655605.1 uncultured Oscillospiraceae bacterium | reverse complement strand
GCAAAATCTGCAACCTCGAAAAAGTCCGAACAGGACTTTTTCGACAAGCAAAGGCGGGCGAATAATATCCGCCCGCCGGGTCTGCGCCCGCGCGTTGGGCATTCCTAACCCCGCATTTGCGCTAACGACATCACATTTTTCGACAAGCTAAGCGCCCGCCGGTTTACAGCACGCTTATGTTCTCGTCCATATAATCCTTGGCGGCCTTTATTATCTCGGTGAAAACGCCGTCCTTGAACGGGCTCTTGAGCCCGGCGGCTTCAAGCGTGTCAACAAAGCGCACCTTGCCGCTGTTGGCGACGAGCTTTATATATTTTTCCCAAGCGGCCTCAAAGCGCGCGTCGTCGTTCGCCTTTGACTTATCCACCATCATGCTCATGAACTGGAGCGACACCGTCTGCGCGAGGCAGTAATCTATATAATAGAACGGGTCTGTGAATATGTGGAGCTGACGCTGCCAAAGCCTGCCGTCCGAATAAAACTCAACTCCATCGTAATCGGTGGACGGGCGATACTGCGCTTCGAGCTTTTTCCATTCCTCGTCGCGCTGCGCCTTTGTAAGCTCGGGATTATTGTAAACAATGTGCTGAAACTCGTCCACCATGCAGCCGTAAGGAATGAATATGAGGGAATTTAGCATGTGGATAAGCTTGGCGCGCGCGGCGTTTTCGCCGTAGAAGCGGTCAAGCAGCCTCCAGCAGAGGAATTCCATGGACATCGAGTGGCACTCGCACGTTTCAAGCGTGGGATACGCCAAATCGCAGAAATCCTCGCCATATTTCGTGAGATACATATCAGCGAAGGCGTGCCCGCCCTCGTGGGTGAACACCTCAACGTCGCCCGCGGTGCCATTGAAGTTGGCGAATATGAACGGAACCTTATATTCGGGCAGCGACGTGCAGTAACCGCCCGTCATCTTATTCTCGCGCGAATAGAGGTCGAAGGTCTTCATTTCGTCCATCTTGTCTATCAGCTCGCGCGTTTCAGGGCGCAGCTCGCGATATACGTTTATGCCGACATTATATAGCTCCTCGCCCTTGACTATGGGCGCTGGGTTGCCGTTTTTGGAAAGTATGGCGTCGTCATAAAACTTCATGTCGGGTATGCCGATTATTTTTGATTGCAGCTTCCTTATTTCGCTCACGAGCGGCACGAGCTCTTTTTTCACCTGCTCGCGGAATTTATTCACCATGGCCTCGTCATAGCTGTTGCGATGCATGCGGCAATAGCCGACGGGCGTGAACTTGTCAAAGCCGAGCGTGTGAGCTATATCCGTGCGCACTGCCACCATGCGGTCGTAAATATCTTCAAATTCGGGACTCTTTGCGGCATAGGCCCTAGCGTAGGCACGGGTGGCCTTGCGCCTCACTTCCCTATCGGGGTTCTCCGTGAAGGGGCGCATCTGCGGCACGCTGTATTTCTTGCCCTCATACTCTATAGTCATGGAGCCTTGCAGCTTTTGATATTCAACATTGAGCGCCTGCTCCTTGGCTAAAAGCTCAAGCGCCGCCTCGTTTATGGTCTTTTCCTGCAATTCGGCGTTCTTTAGAGTAGCCGTGCCAAAAACGCTCTCAAGCTCGCTTCTGAATGGGCTTTTTACCATGGCGGCATAGAAAGCGGTCTGCTTATCGTCAAGCCGCGGACTGTTTTGGGCGTAATAGTCCTCCTCGCCGCTATAAAACTCATCGGAGGTATTCTTTGTGTAGCGGACCTCGCATATTGCGCGAAGTGTGAAAACGGGCTTCGCGCGCTCTATCTCTGCGCGAACCACTTGAATAGCCTCATCGGCCGACTTGGCGGCCTTCAAGCGCTCTGTAGCGGCGCTGATAAGCTCGCACTGCTTGTCGATGTCTATTCGTGAATACGGCAATTCGTCAAAGGTTAGCATAGTTTTCTCCTTTTGAAATATATTGACACTTGCATATCATAATTCTTTTTGCGCCCAAGGTCAACGCTCGCGGCGTCTTTACTATAATATATTTACCTTGTAAATCTGTTTTAGTTATAGTATAATTTGAAATAATACCCGCACTAAAATATAAGGAGCAGCTTCATGTATCGTCGCCGTGCATTGATAGCGTTAGTATTAGTCGCCCTGTTCGCGCTTAGCTTCGCCGTCGCGGCCGTTGCCGAAGGCGACGCGCAAAGCGAAGCGGGACGCGTTGTTCGCGTTGGCTTTTATCCCGTAAAGGGGCTTCATGAAATAAAAGAGGGCGGCGGGTACGCGGGCTATAATTATGAATATTTGCAGGCGATAGCGCAGTATACCGGCTGGCGCTATGAATTTGTGGTGGATTCCTTTTCAAATTGCTCCGATATGCTCGCAAAGGGCGAGATAGACCTTATGGGCGGCCTCAATAGAACCATAAAGCGCGAGGCCGTTTATGATTTTCCCGAAGCCTCCTGCGGCGTGGACGGCGCGCAGATATTAACGCTGCTTTCAAACTCAAAATACGCATACGAGGATTTTGAATCCTTCAACAATATGCGCATAGGCATAATGCGGGGAACCATATTCCCTTATTATCTTGAAGCCTACGCAAAAAACAATAATTTCAGCTATGAGCTTATCGAATACGATTACGACAGCGACGTTACCGCCGCGCTCTACAACGGCGATATAGACGCCATGGTTGACGGCATGATAAGCAGCATGACCGGCTTCCGCTCGCTTGGCATATTCTACCGCACGGAATTTTATTTTGCCACAACAAAGGGCAACAGCGAAATCCTGGCGGGGCTTAACT
>CAZZNN010000084.1:0-6424 GCA_964655605.1 uncultured Oscillospiraceae bacterium | reverse complement strand
GCGCTGCCGCAAATAAGCCTGTATGATCCGGATTTCAGCATAAATCTATCCGATAGGTTTTTCTCCAGCGACGAGGCCATGCCCGCCGTGTTTTCAACTCAGGAGCTCGACTATATCCGCTCTCGCGGACCTATAAAGGCCGTGTACTGCGCCAATCAGCGCCCGATAGAATATCAGGATAAGGAAACCGGCGAATATAAGGGCATAACCGCCGATATTCTAAAAAGCATTTCAGCCGCCACCGGGCTTGAATTTGAATATGTCGCCGCCGACACCGTGCAGGACGCTTACCGCATATTCAGAAACGGCGACGCTGATATAATCACCGCCATGTCCTCCGATTACGACTGGGCAATCTCACACGGCGCGTATCTTACGCAGGTCTACCTTGATATGCCCGTGGTTCGCGTTGAAAATCCGCTTGCGGCCGATGTGGACGCCATAGCCGCGATCCCGCGCGGCTTTTACAATAGCACCGTGGCGCTAAACGGCGTGTCCGCCGCGTACATCATCTATGAGGACACTATAGAGGAGTGCTTAGACTCGGTCAATCTGGGCGAAGCCGCCTATACCTTCGCCGGTTCATACATGGCGGACTATTTTTTGAGCCAGCCAAGATACCACAAGCTTTCCTCATCAAGCGCGGTGGGCATAAGGCAGAATGTATCCATGGGCGTGTCGCGCAACGGCTCAAGGCTGCTGCTCTCGATTATAAACAAGGCGCTCAACTGCATTTCAGATCCAGAGCTGTTAAATATCGTCAGCGCAAACACGGTGAATACGTCCACGTGGACAATAGCGGATCTATTCTATTATTATCCCGTGCAAAGCATAGCGCTCTTAGCGCTGATTTTCGGTGTGATAATATTGCTGCTGCTGCTCAATATCCGTTCGAAATCCGCGCAGAATCAGGCGCTTCGCAAGCTCAATTACGCCGCCGATTTCGACGAGCTGACCGAGATATTTCACAAGCAGGCGTTCTACCGCTACACAAGAAAGCTTTTGGACGCAAACCCCGATATGCCCTTCACGCTGGTGCGCTTTGATATATGGCGCTTCAAGGCGTTTAACGATACCTACGGCACCGACGAGGGCGATAAGCTGCTAAAAGCCATAGCAATGTATCTCATGCGGCACAGCATTGAAAAAAGCACCTACGGCCGCCTCGTGGCGGATCACTTTGCGCTGTGCTTCCCCACCGAGCAGTGGAAAGCGGAGGCGTTTACCCACGAAGTGGCGGAATATCTTAATTCGCGCGGCTACCACCTTGAGCTTTTCCCGTGCTTTGGCATATATCAAATTGATGATAAGAGCCTGCCGCTGGACATAATGTGCGACAGGGCGAATATGGCGCTGCAAACGGTTAAGCAAAATTACACCAAGAGCTATGCGTTTTACGATGAGACGCTGCGTGACAAGCTCGTCATAGAGCAGGAAATAACCGGCGAAATGAGTGTCGCGCTCGATGAGCATCAATTTGTGATTTATTTGCAGCCGGTATACAGCCTGGCAAAAAAAGAGGTTGTGAGCGCGGAGGCGCTTGTGCGTTGGAAGCACCCTGTTAAGGGTATAATCAACCCCAACGTATTTATTCCCATATTCGAGCACAAGGGCTTTATAACAAAGCTCGATTACTTCGTTTGGGAGGAAGCGCTCAAATATCTCAAGACGCGCATTCAAAGCGGCAAGCGCCTGCTTCCTTTGAGCGTTAATATGTCGCGCGTATGCCTGTACACGCCCACGCTCATAAACGATTTAAAGGCGCTCATAGCAAAATACGATATATTCGCCAAATATCTGCGCTTTGAGATAACCGAAAGCGTTTACGCGGACGACGCGGATCAGCTTATAAAAACAATATCCGAGCTGCAAGGCTGCGGCTTCAAGGTGCTCATGGACGACTTTGGCAGCGGCTATTCCTCGCTCAACATGCTAAAGGACGTGCCCGTTGACATACTTAAAATAGACATGAAATTCCTTTCGGATTTCGAGTCCACCTCGCGTGCGGGCAATATACTCACAAGCATTTTGCGCATGGCGAAATGGCTCAATCTGCCCGTTATAGCCGAAGGCGTTGAAACGCGCGAGCAGATGGATTTTTTGATGAGCATCGGCTGCGATAAGATTCAGGGCTATTGCTATTCCCACCCGCTCCCGCCCGATGCTTTTGACGACTTCCTGCGCCAAGGCGCGGAGCTCGCCGTCGAGCCGGACGAGAGCCTGCTTGGCCGCGACGAGATAAACGCGCTTTTCGACGGCGGCAATCTTATTAACCGCCTAAACAACAGCGTTATCTGCGGCATAGGCTTATATGAATATCACGACGGCGCGCTCGAGGTGCTAAGGGTCAACAAGCCCTATTATGAAATACTCGGCTATGACCCTGAGCAGCTTTTCAGCGTCGCTTCCGACATAATGCGCTCTGTTCACCCGCGCGACCGCGAGCTTGTTAGGAATGCGTGCGAGGAGGTATTCACCACGCACGGCGGCGCGCGCCTTACGGTGAGGCGCTATCACCGCAACGGCTCGCTCATGTGGCTGGATACCTATATATGCTATCTTAGCGATAGCGGTGTCGCGCCGATATTATGCATATCCTTCATGAATATCACCGTTCAGGTGCTAAAGGAGGAAACCATACGCCTTCAAAGCGAGCAGATTGCAAAGCATCTTAGCGCCTTCAATCAGCTTTATAAAACCATTCCGTGCGGCATAATGCAGCTAAGCTGCCCCGCGCCCGGCAAATACGCGCTAAAGAGCTATAACGGCGCCGCCTGGGCAATATACGGCTATAAAAATGAGATCGACTTCAACGCCTCGCTTGACGGCGACCCGCTAAAGCGAATATTCCACGACGATCTTGAAAAGTTAAGGGCAAAGCTCGAGGACGTTATTTTAAGCGGCGGCCGCGCTGATATTGAGCACCGCATAGTGCGCACAGACGGCAGCATAGGCTATGTGGCGGCGACTTTGCAAAGGCTTATATCGCCGGAGGGCGAAAGGGTTATACAAACCGTGTTCACCGATATATCAAAGCAAAAGCAGCTTGAGCACAAGGGCTTTCTTGAGCGCTACACCTCAACCATGCTTTCCCTTTTTGACGAGGTTTACGAATACGACCTTTCAGCACGCACGCTGCGCCGCATAGACCCCACCGCGCCGGAGGGCGGCGAGCTTAGCGCGCAGGGCGAAATGGCGCACACCATAACTCAAAACTGGATAGCAAAAAATGTGCCCGAAGGCTCGCGCGCGGAGCTTAACGCGTTTTTCAACAGGGACACGCTTGCCCAGCGCACAAACGACAATCACACCCCCACAATGGAGCTTGAGCTTTTGCCGGACGTCAACGGCAATGAGCGCTACCGCCAGCTTACGCTCGTTGCAACGGGCAATGACCGCTATCTTTGCTGTCATCGCGATATAACGGATAGAAAGCTCGCTGAAAAGCTCGTTGAGCAGACGGCCGTGCTGCGCGCAACACAGCTTCAGCAGGAGCGCTACAGGATACTTAGCGAATCGGTGAACGCCGTCACATTCGATTTCGACCCCGAAACCGGGCGCTTCACTTTCACGGCTAATCTGCCCGGGCGCGGACTTATCGAGCGCTCCGTGGACGATTATCTCAACTATTTATTCACAAACAGCAGCGTGCTGCGGCGCGATTATGCAGCGCTCGCGCGCGACAAGCTCACCGCCGCGTCGAAAGCGGCGATGCAGGGTTCATTCGATTTTGTGGCGAAAATAGCGGAGAATTATCGCTATTACAGGGCGTACTACGTGAGCGTTGCGGACGAGAACGGCAAGGTATACCGCGTTGTGGGCCGCATAGACGATATAGACGATGAAAAGCGCGCCGAGCAGGAGCAGCGCCGCAAGGTGAACGAGCTGCGCACAAAGGCCGAATACGACGCGGTTACGGGTCTGTTCAACCGCGCGACCACTCAGGAGCGCATTACAGCCGCGCTAAAGGACAAGCGGCGCGGGCGCTGCGTGTTCATGGTGATAGACGCGGACGATTTTAAGCATATAAACGACACCTTTGGTCACCCTGCCGGCGACGCGGTGCTCGCGGGCATAGCCTCCGCCGCAAAAAACACATTTCGCGCGGACGATGTGGTGGGCCGCATAGGCGGCGATGAGTTTGCCGTTTTCCTGCACGATGTAAAGGATATGGACGCGGCGCTTGAGCGGCTTGATATATGCTATAAAAAGGTGAACGCGCTTGGCGGCGAGCTCGACTTTGATTCCATGGTAACCATATCCGTCGGCATTGCCGTGGCGCTTCCCACCGACAGCACATTTGAGGATATTTTCGTCCGCGCCGACGAGGCGCTGTATCAATCCAAAGCCAAGGGAAAAAACCGGTATACCGTGTATGGGAAGGTATAAAAAAGCTCTATGGAATACATCTATATAGATGAATCAGGCTCATTAACACAAGCGCACGCTGAACACTTTCCATACCAAGTATTGGCTCTGGTACGCGTGTTCAACGTGCCTACGCTTAAACAGGTTATGAAACGGTTCGTTTCTGAAAATCTCGAAAAACTTCGTGAACTCGATCATGAGCACAGAATGTTTCGCGGCAATGATTTCCTTGAGCTCAAGGGCAGCGCCCTTGACCACAAGATGAAAGAAAAGCTGCTGCGTTACCTTTGCAGAAATAACTATTTTGAGGTTTATTATATCAAAATAGTTAATAATCGCGTAAAAGGGCCTTTGTACTCCAATAAAGCACGCGCGACAAACTACATATTAACGCTTGCAATGAAATATTTTTTGCAGCACGGTTACTTACCTATGGACGAGTATTGCTTGCAAATTGATGAGCAAAACATCAAAACTGAAAGCCGAAACGTTTTAGTGGAGCATCTAAATATGACGCTCGCTATGGATGCGTCCCTTGCAAGCAGCTTTCGTATCGATTATTTTGACTCTGCGAGGAATAAGCTGGTGCAGCTTGCAGACATATTTGCGAATTTCTATTACTCTGAGCTAATGACAGGCCAATATACAGAGTTATTTGAAGAATTACGCAAAGAAAGCTATATTAAGTTCGAGTTTGTTTTTCCGCTCAACTGAAAACTTTTAAATCGAATATTGACACCGGGCGCCGCTTATAATATGCTATAGATGCAACAGTAAGTCCTGCTAACTCGCCATCGTCCAGGTAAGCGCTATGTGTTAGCGTCGAGCACAGGCCATTGCATCGAAAGTTAACGGGCTACTTTTTGTAGCCCGTTTTGTTTTTATACCGTCAGAAGCCCCATATTCACTGCGAACAGCGCAAGGCATGAAATATAGAAGGCTATCATTCCGGCGTTAAAATACACCGTTTTTGTGCGTTTCTTGCCCAAGTCAAGCTCGGGAGGCATAAACTTCACGTCTTTTCTGTGCCTCACAAGCATTACAACGCCCGCCGCGAGCAAAAGCAGCACCGCGTAGCCATATATCATTGTGAACATAACGCTGCCGCTATTTATTACCGCCACGCTCACAACTCCGCCCATAAGATTTATTATGGCGTGAAGCAGCATGGTATAGAGCACGTTGCGCGTCTTTGCGTATATATAGGCGAACAGCAGGCCCAGTCCGAACGCATAGAAAAATTGAAAGAAATTACCGTGAAACAGCGCGAATGTGAGCGCCGAGAATATGCATGCGTTCAACTCGCCGTAAGGCAATATCCTATCCATTATAATGCGCCTGAAAAGCAGCTCCTCAAATATGGGCGCGAATATCGCCACCGTGATAAGATTGTAAAGCGGGCTTGTTTGGGTGATGAGCGCCTCGGCCACGTTTACGGAGGTGACGCCTAAAATCGCGTCGTAGGTGGCCATAAGGCCAGTGCCTATAAGATTGCCTATATACATGAGCGCGAACGCCACAGCGGCATAAGCGAGCAGATTTATGGCCTTGAGCCTGTCCTTGGTTGCCGTGCTCTTTGGGAGCGCGCGCATTATAAGATATGCAGCGGGGAGAGCCACCGCATACTGAGGCAGCGACACTAAAAGGAACATATACGCTTCGCTTGAAAGCACCACATCGAGCAGCAGTTCCTTATTTAAAAGCGCAATGCCTATCTGCAACGCGCTCGTGAGCACTATATAAACCGTCAGCGCGAGCGCTATAAGCGCAAACGCCTTGAGCGCCTTTTTCATGTCCGCAGGCGCGGGTGCGTCTGGCGCGTCTGGCGCGGGTGCGGCGGGCGCGGGCTCGTCTGGCGCAGGTGCGGCGGGCGCGGGTGCGTCTGGCGCAGGTGCGGCCGGCGCGGGTGCGGCTTGTTCGGCTTGCGGGGGTATGATTCTATCTTCCATCTGCGGCCTCCTATTATTTGCAATTAAAGAAAAAGCGTTCCTTAATGGGAACGCCTCAGCCTGTTAAAAAACCTCGGGATTGTCAAGGGCCGCAGCCCTTGACTTAT
>CAZZNN010000083.1:0-9185 GCA_964655605.1 uncultured Oscillospiraceae bacterium | reverse complement strand
CGGCTCTTTTTTACCGCGCATGCAGTTGGTTTTTGTCGCTCGATGTTCTCCTCCTCCTTTGCCTGCGAGCGATTGACTTTTTACCGTTTCTGTGCTATATTGTAGCCAAGAAGACGGCTTGCCATTGTGACTGGCGGTCGTTCCTTAATCAAATTTAGTGTTTGAAGGAAACGCCGCACCGCACTTAGGTGCGGTTGTTTTCTTTTACTTTCGGGTGGTGGTTTGGATTACTCCGACGTATCATTTTTCAATTCTGTTCTGATTTAGAAGAAAGTCGTAGATACTCATCGTAAGAATGCCTTCATCGTCATAAAGCTGTGAAGTTAATACGTTGGAAATGATTTTTGCACCTTATAACGCTTTTCGTTCGCCCGAATTCGGCATTTGTGTTTTATGCAAATCTTGCGATAGCGGGCCCGCATAGATATTTTTCATTGTATTACAGGCTTATTCAATACGAATAATAAAAGAATTGACCGTAACATAGTATCAATGCTACGGTCAATTCGTGGTGGGGATGGAGGGGCTCGAACCCGCGACCTCTTCGATGTGAACGAAGCGCTCTAACCGGCTGGGCTACATCCCCACAACGGAGTTTATTTTACACTATTATTTTGATTTATGCAACCCAAAAAATAATTTTCTCTCCATCTATTTGCACATACCTGAAGAAAAGCGCATAAAATATAGCATTTCCGGCATGAGGAGAAGTTAAATGGCATATTCGCAGCGAGAGTTGCTTGCAAGGCTAATTCAATGTGAAGCTGGCGGCGAAGGCGAGAATGGCATGAAAGCCGTCGCCAGCGTCGTCATGAACCGTGTAAACGCATATTCCGGCGAATACGCGAGAATAAGTCAGGGTGGAAATCTGAACAACATAATATATCAAAAAGGACAATTTGATTGTGTTATGGACACCATAGCGGGCCGCACAAACGATCAGAATATATATAACATGCGTCCAACCGCCCAAAACTATTCAATAGCTGATTGGGCGCTTGCCGGCAACCGTTTGCCCGGACTCGAAAGCGCGCTATGGTTTTTCAACCCTTACTCGACGTCTTGCAGGGGAAACTTTCCAAGCACTGTCGGCGCATACACCACAAGGATAGGCGACCATTGCTTTTACAGTCCAACTGCCGAATATAGCAGAACATAAGGAGGGATATAATTTGAACAATTCAAATTATAACGATTACTATTTCAATATATTGGCGCACACCAATAAGCCCGCCGCCGTATCCGAAGCCGCTTCAGCAACAAGCGATATTCTTGAAAGCGCTGACGGCGACTCCATATTGAGCGCAACCTCTAGCGGCATGATAGGAGCCATCGGTGAGGTGAACAGCGATACCTATCAGGAGCTGCTCTCAAAATCAAAAGGCAAATACATAATATGCGAGCTGCTTATAGGCGTTAACAACATGGTGCTTCGCGAGGGCATACTAACGGAAGTGGGGCCGAGCTATTTTGTGCTATATGATACGGACAGAAAGGCGTTTACTGTTTGCGACCTATATTCGCTTAAATTTATCACGTTCTTTCCACCGGATCGCAGGCCCACCACCGCCGAATTCAACAAATGGCTTGATGAAGTGCGAAAAGCGCAGGCGCAAATGTATTTGCGCGGGAGCAACAACGCATAAACTTAGTTTTTGATCCTTCGATAAATTGTCCCCATTAGCGGTTGAACGCCTTTGGCCTCAAACATTTCGCTTACTGTAAGCAGTTGAAAGCCGCGTTCAATAAGACCCGGCACTATCTGCGCAACCGCTTCCGCCGTGGGCATATATAAATCGTGCATAAGAATTATGTCGCCGTCCTTGGTTTTATCAAGCACGGCTTCTATCGTGCTTTGAGCGTTGCGCGTATCCCAATCCATGGTATCAATATCCCAAAAAATTATCGGATACTTTATCGCAGCTTTTATGTCGTCGCTTTTTCGCCCATAAGGCGTTCTTACAAGCTTAACGTAATAATTATGATCTTGGAGCAGCAAATCGCTTGTCATAGCTAATTCATCGGCTATTTCGAGCTGAGTCATTTTGAGAAAGTCGCTGTGATAATATGAATGGTTCCCTATCTCGCAGCCGGCGTCGATTACAGAATCCACTATATCCGGATACAACTTTGCTTGCTTTCCGAGCATAAAGAAAGTCGCCTTTACGCTATACTGCGTAAGCGTGGCTATAATTGAGCGCGTTGAATCGCCGCCGGGGCCATCGTCAAATGTCAATGCCACCATAGGCGCGTCCTTGTCATATTCAACGTGCCGCCTGAGGCTTTGTATATCCTCTGAGGTATATTTAACATAGGGTTCATAAGGCTCGCCGTAGAGCGTCTCGTATATTTGCTTTTCGTCGGTCAATGGCACCGCCTTATGCTCCTGAGTTTTAGTTTCGCTGTTGGTCGCCGTCCCGCTCGCCAGCGCCGTATCGTCAAGGTCGAGCACATCTATTTGAGTGGTTGCGTTCCCACTTAAAACCCCACATCCTGACGATGCGAGCAATACACTTATAAGCAGCGCCGATAGCGCTTTTTTTGCACACTTCATTATCTTTACTCCTCATATATATAGTAGAACAGCAGCTTTTCACCGTCAATATGAATTTGTCGAATTAACACGAACTTCATAATGTGGACACGAGAGGTTGCAAATAAAGCAATATTACAATATAATTGGCGCTATGAGAACGAGTGATTTTTATTACGATTTGCCAAAAGAGCTTATTGCCCAGACTCCCGCTCAGGTTAGAAGCGGTTCTAGGCTACTGGTCTATAACAGAAGCGAAAAGCGTTATTCTGACGAGCATTTCAGCGATGTCGTTAAGTACATAAACCCCGGCGACATCATAGTTCGCAACAACACTAAGGTTATCCCTGCCCGCATATTCGGCAAGCGCGAGCAAACCGGCGGAGTTATGGAATTTTTATTGCTCAAGCGACTCGATAGATTCCATTGGGAAGCCTTAGTGCGTCCTGGCAGACGCGCAAAAGAAGGTAATGAATACGCTATTTGCGACGAACTTAAAGCCATAATAAGAGACGAAACTGATTCAGGCGGAAGAATAATCGAGTTCGTCTATGACGGTATTTTTGAGGAAATATTGGATAAAGTCGGTGAAATGCCGCTCCCTCCATATATAACAAAGCGGCTTGCCGAAAAGGAGCGCTATCAAACTGTGTATGCGCGCGAGGAAGGTTCCGCCGCCGCGCCTACTGCCGGGCTTCATTTTACCAACGCTCTTTTTGACGAATTGAGCGCCAAGGGCGTAATAATTGTTGATATTCTGCTTCATGTCGGGCTTGGCACGTTCAGGCCGGTGGCTGTTGAGGACATAAGCCAGCATAAAATGCATTCGGAGTATTACGAAGTATCTCAAGCGGCCGCCGATACAATAAACGCCGCCAGAGCCAATGGCGGCAGGATAATTTGTGTCGGCACCACCTCAACGAGAACGCTTGAAAGCGTAGCCGATAATAAAGGCATTATCCATGCCGGTTCCGGCAACACCGACATTTTTATCACTCCAGGATACAAGTTTAAAGCTGTGGACGCGCTGATAACTAATTTTCACCTGCCTGAGTCAACGCTTCTAATGCTCGTAAGCGCATTATGCTCTCGCGATGAAATAATGATGCTCTACAAGCATGCCATTGAAGAAAAATATAGATTCTTTAGCTTTGGCGACGCCATGCTATTTATTTAACGGAGAAATTAGATGGATTATTTTAAATTTGAAACGCTGCATATATGCAAGCAGTCCGGCGCAAGGCTTGGTCGCCTCCATACCCCTCACGGCGATATTGACACGCCCTGCTTTATGCCCGTTGGAACGCAAGCGACCGTGAAGGCAGTTCTGCCGCGTGATTTAAACGATATAGGCGCTTCTATCATATTGGGGAATACATACCATTTATTTGAGCGTCCCGGGCATGAGCTTATAGCCCAAGCTGGCGGACTGCACAAATTCATGCGGTGGGATAAGCCTATTTTGACCGACAGCGGCGGATTTCAGGTGTTCAGCCTAGCATCATCGAATAAAATTCGCGAGGACGGCGTTGAATTCCGCTCAACGCTCAACGGGTCAAAATATTTTTTCACTCCCGAGCTTGTTATGGAGATCGAACAAAGCCTGGGTTCTGATATTGCTATGGCGTTTGACGAATGCGCCCCCTACCCCAGCGAAAAGAAATACGCCATCGAAGCCATGAATCGCACGCATAGATGGGCAAAGCGCTGTCAAGCTGCGCATACTCGCGAGGATCAGGCGCTCTTTGGCATAGTTCAAGGCGGCACTTATAAGGATTTGAGAATCGAAAGCGCAAAGACGCTTTCCGACATGGATTTTATAGGCTATGGCATAGGCGGCCTCTCAGTTGGCGAACCAAAGCCCATAATGTATGAAATGCTTGAGGAGCTAATGCCCTATATGCCGAGCAACAAGCCTCGCTATCTCATGGGAGTCGGAAGCCCTGACTGCTTGGTCGAAGGCGTATATCGAGGAATAGATATGTTCGACTGCGTACTGCAAACCCGCATAGCGCGCAACGGACTTGCCCTAACCTCAGATGGTAAACACATGCTAAGAAACGCAAGCTACGAGAAAGATTTTCGCGTTATTGACGAGCAGTGCGACTGTTATGCGTGCAAAAACGGATTTACAAGAGCATATTTAAGGCATCTTATAAGGTGTAAGGAGATACTTGCCGCACAGCTCATCTCAATACACAACCTTCGCTTTACGCTAAAACTTATGGAGGACGTGCGCACCGCTATCACTCAGGACAGGTATGGGGATTTCTATAATGATTTCTGCAAAAAGGGGTTATTCGTTTGAGAACGATGACGGCTGAAAACATATATGAGCACGACACTGAAGCTATAGCGCGGGCAATGGCCGCCAAGGCTTTCAACGGCATGTTCATAGCCTTATACGGCGAACTTGGCGCGGGCAAAACCGCGTTTGTGCGCGCTTTTGCTGCCGCGCTTGGTATAGACGACGTCACAAGCCCAACCTTCACAATCGTGTGCGAGCACGAAAGCAATATCAATATACCTCTGCTTCATTTTGACGCTTACAGGCTTGAAAATGAAGATGAGCTTTACGCCATCGGCTTTGACGATTATATGCAAAAGAATGGAATAATCCTCATGGAATGGGCGGACAGGGTCTGTGCCGCGCTCCCCGCCAATAGATTTGATATTACTATCGATGGCAGCGGCTTTGACGCGCGCCGTATAACAATATCGGCATTCGGGCGCTATTACGAGCGCCTATTGGAGGCGATGTAATGAATTGGCTTGCCGTTTCCACATCAGCGAATATTCCGTCTATAGCCGTTAAAACGGACATGGATATTATCACAAAGGAAAACACAGACGGCCTCACCCATTCCCAAACAATAATGGGGCTCATTGACAGCGCCCTGAGCTCCGCAGGCATTACTATAAACGATGTAAATGCCATCTGCGTAGATATTGGGCCAGGGTCGTTCACAGGCGTGCGCATTGGAGTGAGCATTGTAAATGCAATAGCGGCGGTAAACTCGCTGCCGCTGTACGCCGTGCCATCTTTAACAGCGCTGTGCTACGCATACAAAAGCAGCAATACCGTATGCGCGCTGCTCGACGCCCGCAACAGCAACGTATATGGCGCAATAATGGATAATGGCGTTATCACCGCCAAGCCATTCGCCCAAACCATTGACGAAGCCGTAAGCAGGTTTGAGCCGGAGCAAGAAATATGCTTCACCGGCGATGGCGCGCAAGCGTATTCAAGCCTTATCAAAAGCCGTATCCCGCATGCCGTATTTGCAGAATCACAAAGGCAAGTATGCGCTTTAGATATACTTCGCTTTGCCCTAAACGCGGACAATGACGCAATTTGCGAGGCTCTGCCCCTATATTTGCGTCCCTCGCAGGCGGAGCGCTTATTTAAGGAGAAATAATGTCTGAATATATTTTTAGAGATATGGCGCGAGGCGATATTGAGCGAATAGCCGAGCTTGAAAAAATATGTTTTCGCTCCCCATGGTCGGAAAACTCGCTGCGTGTTGAGTTAAAAAACAAAATTGCGCACTATAGGGTAATCGAAGATAGCGGAATAGTGATAGCATACGCCGGCATGTGGGTGCTATTTGAAGAAGCGCATATAACGAATGTTGCAGTTGAGCCCGAAAGCCGTGGCAAAGGTCTCGGCAGAGCCATCATGCTCGACATGATGAAGACTGCCGCCGCGCATAAGGCATGCAGCATGACGCTTGAGGTGCGCGAATCAAACATAGTGGCACAGACGCTATATTTTTCCTTAAATTTTAAAAACGCCGGAAGACGAAAGAAATACTATTCAGACACCGGCGAGGATGCTTTTATTCTCTGGAATGACGACATAAGCGCAACTATAAAGCGCATATCAGTCTGTGATTGACACCTTGATTTCAAGGTGTTAGCATGAATATAAACTTAAAGGAGGTTACAATCATGAAAGAAATCATATCAGCACAGAACGCGCCGTCTGCAATAGGCCCCTATAATCACGCCATAGCACATGAGGGCTTTGTTTTTACTTCCGGTCAGCTTGGTATAAATCCCGAAACCGGCAAGCTCCCCGAGGGCGTCGAGGCGCAGGCAGAGCAATCGCTTATCAATATTGAAAACGTGCTCAAAGCCGCTGGTTCGAGCATGGCAGATGTTGTAAAGACCACAGTATTCGTTGTCAATCTTGCTGACTTTGCTAAGGTAAATAAAATCTACGGCGAACATTTCGGCGGCGACTTCCCCGCCCGCTCGTGCGTACAGGTTGCGGCGCTTCCCGCAGGCGGGCTCGTTGAAATCGAGGCCATCGCCATGAAGACCGCAGACGAGACTTATAGCTACTAATGCCGGAAAACAGAAAAAAGTTATTCAATTACCGCCCGCTTGTTATATTAGCGGGCGGTATGTGCATAGGACTGATTTTCTCCGCTCTGCTTGCAAGCCCATTACTTACGGCGATAGCAACGGCCATATTAGCGTGCGGCGCAATGGCGCTATATAAATTTGGATATAAGAAATATGCTTTTATCACAGCTGCAGTACTATACGGCCTGCTTGTTACGCTGCTCTCGGCCATTTTTGCAAAGCTCCCGGCCGCTCATTATATTCCCAATAAGCTAGACGAAATACGTTATGAAATAAAAACCGTTATCAATTCTTTATTCGGTGAAACCTCCGGCATGGTAACCGCCATGCTCCTTGGCGACAGGGAGAGCATTGATTACATGACTAAAAGCGCTTACCAAATTTCCGGCATCGCTCATATACTCGCGCTTTCCGGACTCCATATATCCATATTTTCAGGCGCGCTGCTATGCTTGCTCCCTTCAAACAAACCTTTGCTGCGCGAGATAATCGTGGGCGCGTTTCTCTTAATCTACTGCGCGCTGACCGGATTTTCTCCGTCGCTTGTAAGAGCGTCCGTGATGACGCTTTGCCTGCTTAGCGCTCCCATATTTAATCGGCGCAATGATTCGCTATCATCTATAAGCGCCGCGGCTGTCATCATTCTCACATTTTCGCCCAGCGCCATTGAAAACATAGGCTTTCAGCTCTCATTCGCCGCAGTGATAGGCATAGCGCTGCTTTATGCGCCCATAAAGCAAAAAACTGATTTCTTCGGCTCAGCCATATCATCTACTATAGCCGTATCGGTCAGCGCCACACTTGGAACCATGCCTCTCATGCTCTATCATTTTTCGAGGCTAAGCGTTTATGCCTTGCTCGCAAATATAATTATATTGCCCATGGTATCAATCGCGCTGATAACAGCGCTTATAGCCGTTATACTATACGCCGTTTCGCCTGCCGCGGCAACTGTATTGGCATTTGTCCCACGGGTGTTTTTTAGCGCCATCACCTATTTTGCAAAAGCCATCGCTTCGCTTCCGTTAAGCGAGCTTTCTCTCCCCCGTTCTTCTATTGTTTTTACAATACTTTGTTATGTGTCAATGGCGGCGTTTTCGCCCTATTGCTTCGCGTCGAAAAGAAACAGATTGATGTTTGGGAGCGGCAGTCTCATAATAGGGCTTACCGCATTGATGTTTGCTCAAATAATCTAGTTAGTGTATAATCCAAATATGAGATATACAGATTTTTTTAATTCGATAAAAGCGGCTGAACTGTCCGGCGCGTACTTGCTTTGCGGCGAAGAAGAATACATATTGCTCTGCGCTATCAAAGCCATAAAAGAAAGCTACGGCTCTGATATTGGCGATATGAATATCGACATATTCGACAGTGCAGCGGCGGACGAAATCATCGGCGCAAGTGAAACGCTGCCATTTATGGCGGAAAAACGCGTCATTATATGCAATTCTATTCCAAGCGGGACCGACGCCGAAAAGCTTATCGGCTATTTTGAAAGGATACCTTCATCAAGTATTATCCTATTTTGTATCCGCGGCAAATGTGACGCACGGCTCTCCATTTACAAAAGGCTTAATGAAAAAGACAGGGTTATCAGGTTCGACTACCTTGACGGAATGATGGCCGCCAAATGGGCAATGAAGCGCGCAATGGAGCTCAATTGCGCGCTTAGTTCATCGGACGCCAAATTCTTGGTAGAGCTCTGCGGCTGCTCCTGTTCGGTGCTCAATAATGAACTAAATAAGCTGCGAGCCATATCAGGAGAATCCGGCTGCATCAATAAAGCCATGATTTCAAGCACCGTTACAAGGAACATCGAATCCACGGCCTTTGTGATTCTTGATTTCTTCATAAACGGCAAGGTCTCCGATGGCATGAATACGCTCAAGCGTCAGTTGTTGGACGGCGAAACCTCAATAGGGCTCTCTAAGCTTTTCTTAAACAGCATAATGCAAATGATAGCCGTGCGCTCGCTCGTTGAAAGCGGAGCCGACAATGCGACGATAAAAAAGGAAACAGGACTCCGCTTTGAGAGAACCATCTCCACGCTAAAGCGTATGAGCGCCCAAAAAGTAAAAGCGCTCAGACGCGCCGCCGCCGCGTTATGCGATGTTGCGCCACTGCAGTTGTATGGCGACATCAACAGTGACGACGCATTGGAGCACGCGCTTTTAATCCTCGCGGAATAACAAAAAATAACGGGCGGTAAGCTCGTTATTTTAATGACCATAATATAATTAGGGGCTTATTTTGCTGCTAACTTTATGGTAAGCTGGGC
>CAZZNN010000082.1:0-9198 GCA_964655605.1 uncultured Oscillospiraceae bacterium | reverse complement strand
CGTCAGGCGGGAGCCATATTGCGCCATAGCCGTGAAAAAGGGGCAGACGCTGAGCCTTGGCCTCGCAGCGAAGGGTATGCGCGTATATATAGCGTTTAGCGGAGGGCTCGATATAAAACCCGTGATGAATAGCCTTTCAACACACACCCAGTCCGCCACGGGCGGCTTTATGGGCCGCAAGCTTGAGCGCGGGGACGCTATATGCTTTAAACGCCCTTGCGCCGCGCTGCTGAATATGAGCGCGAGACGCGCTCAAATAGAAACGTTTCACGCTCAGGACGAGCCGACGGATATACGCGTTATCCTCGGCCCACAGGACAAGCTTTTTACAGCCGCAGGCGTGAGCACGTTTCTGGGTGAAGCCTATAAGGTGAGCGCCAATTCCGACAGAATGGGCTTTAGGCTCATAGGCTCCGCCGTTGAGCTAAGGCGCAGACGGGATATGATAACGGACGGCGTCGTGTTTGGCTCGATACAGGTGCCGCCCTCGGGAGAACCCATAATAATGATGGCGGACAGGCAGACCACGGGCGGGTATCCAAAGATAGCGACGGTTATAAGCGAGGATCTGCCTCTGGCGGCTCAATGCCGTCCGGGAATGGCCATGCGCTTTTGCCCCGTCACGATAGATGAGGCGCAGGCGCTTATAAAAAAACGCGCGGAGCAATACGGCGAGCTTAAAGTCCGCATAGCTCAAAGCGGCTCGCCCGCTTTTACCGGAACCTATATAGTTGACGCGGACGGGCAAGCCTTCCGCATAAGCATACGTGAAATAATAAAGTGATATATCAAACCGGCTCGCGGCACAGGCGCCACTGCGGAGCGACGGCAAAATTATATGGGGGGTGTTAACAACTACATCGCCAAAGGCGACACGCCGCCGCAAGAATGCGGCAGGGAGAAAAAATAAGGGGATAATAAAACCAAGGGCTTCATTTGTGATGGAGCGGAAAGGAAATGAAATGGATTACGGTTTTCTGTGCTGTGTGCCGATAATAGTTTTGATTATAGGCGCAATCATAACTAAAAAGATGCCGCACATGCTTTTGCTCGCCTCGCTTATAGGCGCGATAATACTGTGCGGGACCAACTTCTTTGGAGGTTGGGTGGATATAATGTATAAGGCGCTGGCCAATGGCTCGTGCCAGTACATATTGCTCATACTAGTCTGCTCGGGCGCCATGATAAGGCTGCTTGAAAAGTCGGGCGCGATGCTGGGCTTTAGAAACCTTATTGCAAAGCTCGCCACAAATGAGCACAAGGCGATGTTCTTCACATGGCTGCTTGGCATAATCATTTTCATCGACGATTATCTCAACGCCTTGGCCGTTGCGTCTGCAATGCGCAACATCACCGACGATCTAAAAATTCCAAGAGAGCATCTTGCGTATACGGTGAACGTGGGCGGCGCGTGCGTGTGCGTGCTTATCCCGTTTTCAAGCTGGGCGGCCTTTGGAATAGGCACCTTCAGCGATTTCGGCTATACCTTCAACGATTATGTAGGCTCAATACCCTTCATGTTCTATCCGATAATAGCGCTCGTTATTTGCCTTTTGTTCGGCATTGGCGTGCTGCCAAAGCTCGGTGATATGAAAAAGGCGTATGCGCGCGTTAAGGACGGCGGCTCCGTGCTGCCTCAGGGCGAGCAAAAATCGGAAGCGGAGCTTTCCGGCGACGTTAAGCCGTCAACCCCGCTGAATTTCTTGATCCCCATGGTGGTGCTTGTGGTCGTTATGCTGCTATCCGATAATGATCTTATCCGCGGCATGATAGCGGCGCTAGTAGCTCAGGGCATAATGTATATAGCGCAGAGGATAATGAATGTTAAGGATTTCATGAACCATCTTCTTGAGGGCGCGTACTCTATGGCGAGCGTATGCTTCGTGGTGGTGCTTTCCTTCATGATGAACACCGTAAACGCGGAGCTTGGCTTCTCGGATTATGTTATCTCCATACTCAACGGCATAGTTCCCGCCGCGCTGCTTCCTGTGATAACCTTTGCGCTGGTCGCGTTCATCGCGTTTGCGACGGGCAGCTTCTGGCCGCTGATAGTTATCGTATCCCCCATATTCCTGCCTATGGCCACCTCGCTTGGCGTATCGCCGCTGCTCGTTATCGCCGCGATGATGTCCGGCATAGCCTTCGGCAGCCAGTATTGCATGTATTCAGACGCCGTGTTTATGACGGCAGCGGGCACTGAAGTGGATAACGTGACGCAGATACGGGCCATAACGCCGTATGTCCTAATCGGCGCGGGCATTTCCGCCGCGCTGTATGTTGTGTTCGCACTGATAATGTAAACAGTATGAAAGACTGCGTCTTTCATACCCGGTTTTGAGTCCTTATCCGCTAAAGCGGAATCGGCCTCAATTCCCATAATAGGAAGCTTTCGCCGCCGAGCGCGCGGGCTGCTTTCGCAAGCGAAAACCATGATCACAAATTTAAAAAGGAAGGACGGCAAAGAATGAAAAACGCTGAAATAGTCCTAAAAAGCAAGGCCGTTTATGATTGCGTGCACTCAAAGCCATTTGCGGGAAGCGTGGCTATCTGCGAAAACCGCATACTGGAGGTGGCGCGCGAGGGTGAAACGCTCCAGAGTGTAACGGATAAAACGAAAATAATCGACTGCGGCGATAAAATGATAATGCCTGGACTTGTTGACGCGCATGTACACTATTTCTACGGCGGAATGTTCGGCAGCAGGTATGTGTGCAACGATATTGTCAACTCTAAATCCGAGGCGGAATGCGTTGATATGATAAAGCGCTTCGCTCAAGCAAACCCGGAATTGGAGCGCATAATAGGGCTTGGCTGGTTCCCGTCATATTGGGGCGACGCGCCCCTGCCAAACAAGCGCCTTATAGACGAGGCCGTGCCGGATAGGCCGGTGTATCTCCTTAGCGCCGATATTCACACTATCTGGTGCAACACGAAGGCCCTTGAGGAAGCCGGAATATATGCGGGAATGCCCGTAAAGAGCGGCAGCGTGGGCGTGTTTGAAAACGGCGAGCTCGACGGCATGCTCTATGAGCCGGACGCCTATCAACCCGCCATGAACAAGGTGATGGAGCTTGCCGCGCCCTTGATGAAGGAAGTGCACGAGGCGTTTCTCAAGCAGATCGCCGCCTGCGGCATAACCACCATAAGCGAAATGACAGCGAACGATTATAACGACGCCACCATTCGCAACTTCCGCATAATAAAGGAGCTTGAGGACGAGGGCAAGCTCACCGCGAGGCTTCACCTTTACAGCAGGCTTGCGGGCTACACGGATTTCTCTCGCGCGCTTGAATATAAGCGCGAATTCAATTCGCCAATGCTCCGCATGCAAGGCATAAAGGGCTTTATAGACGGCGTGGCCTCAACCTTCACCGCGCTCACGCTCGAGCCCTACAGCGATAATCCCGATACCTGCGGAATTGGCGTGCCGCTTACACCCAAGGCCGAAATGCAAAAATATGTGAACGCGGCAAACGCAGCGGGCTTCCAGGTGAGGATACACTGCATATCCGATGGCGCCGTGCGCATGGCGCTCGACCTATATGAGGAATCGCAGCGCGTAAACGGCAGGTGCGACTATAAAAACGCCGTGGAGCATATTGAAAATATCAATCCCGCGGACATAAAGCGCTTTAAGGAGCTAAGCGTGATACCCTCCATGCAGCCTATGCATCTGCTCCTCGACGCGGACGAGCAGATAAGCCGCATGGGGCCTGAGCGCGTAAAATACGAATGGGCGTTCAAATCCATATTGGACGCGGGCGGCAAGCTTGCCTTCGGCACGGATTATCCCGTTGTGAATTTTGATCCGTTCCCCACGCTCTATGCCGCTATCACGCGCGATAACCTCGACGGCACGCCCGCGAGCCATAACCCGTGGGAGTGCATAACGCTTGAGCAGGCGCTAAAGGCGTATACGATAGACGCCGCCAACACCTACGACCGCGAAAACGATATTGGCACGCTCGAGCCGGGCAAGCTGGCGGATATTATCGTTATCGACAAAAATCTCTTTGAGCTCGAGCCCAAGGAAATATTAAATTGCTCTGTCGATATGACTATGTGCGACGGCAAGATAGTATTCAGCAAGGATAAATAAAGCGGAAGCAACGTTTACATTTAAACCCTAAAAAAGCTAGGCGATGCCTGGCTTTTTTGATATAATATGTAGAATAAAATCAAATGACCGGGAGGGTTAGCTATGGTTTGTCCAAACTGCGGCAGTCAAAACGTTATGGTTCAAGCGGTCACAACGGTGCATAACAAGCATCACGGCTGGGCGTATTGGGTGTTTTTTATATGGCTTTTTGATTTCATTATATGGCTGCTGTTTTTTATTCCCAGACTCATAATTCAACTGTGCAAAAAAACGAAGATAACGAGCACCACGCACTCGGAGGCTGTTTGCCAGAATTGCGGCAAAAGATGGCGGGTGTAGGCGCGCGGACTATATTGACGCGCGGCGAAAATGGTGCTTTAATCTGTAAAGCGGCCGGAGCCGCTGTGGAGGTATTATGCAAAATCGGCATTCCAGATTTAATATAGCCCGCAAATGGCTGCTATTTTGGTGTCTTTTCATAGGCGTGGGCGCGGTGGCGGGCGCGACGGGCATGCTATGCGAGGCAGGCGGCGAGGCGCTGGGCTTTGTGGAGCTGCTGCCGTATTTCCAGGTGCTGCCCTTTGCGGACGTGCTTTTTCAGGATTTTGTTTTTCCCGGCATAGCGCTTCTTTGCGTAAACGGCATACCGAATCTTATCGCGGCGGCGCTTATATTCGCAAAGAAAAGGGCCGGCATAGCGCTCGGCGGCATTTTCGGCGTAACGCTTATGCTGTGGATAACAATACAGTTCATCATTTTGCCGCCTAACTTCATGTCCACGCTCTATTTTATATTCGGAATAGCGCAGGCGGCGACCGGCTATGCGGCATGGGTATTTTATAAGCAAGAAAATTTCTGCGTCAACATGCTGGATCATCCAAATATCGGCAATAACCCACGGGAGCTGGTGGTGTATTTCTCGCGCATGGGCTATGCCAAAAAGCTCGCCTTGGAGAGCGCAAACGCGTCCGGCGCGGCGCTTTACGAGGTGAAATCCACCGAGCGCACCGATGGCACATTGGGCTTTTGGTGGTGCGGCCGCTATGGCATGCACCGCTGGGAAATGCCGATAGAGCCTATAGCTGTTGACCTTGCCGAATATGATAAGGTCACGATAGTATCGCCCGTGTGGGTATTCCACCTATCGGCGCCCATGCGCGCCTTCTGCAAGCAGGCGGCGGGCAGGCTTAAAAGCGTTGATTACATTATAGTGCATTATCAGAGGTCAGGGTATATGTCCGTCGCGGACGAAATGGACTCGCTGCTGAAAATCAAGCGCTCGTCGTTTTGCAGCGTGCGCTGCCGCATGGGAAAATATGTAAATATTTAACCGCACCTAAGGAGAACAACTATGCAATACAGACCTTTAGGCAATACCGGCCTTAACGTAAGCGTCGTCGCGCTTGGCTGCGCGGGGCTTGAAAACGGCACGCGCGAAAGCGTGGCCGAGCGCATGAACTACGCGCTCGAGCATGGTGTGAATTTTTTAGACCTTTTCTCGTCAGACCCATCGCTTCGCTCAAATATAGGCGAGGCAATATCGGCCAAGCGCGATAAGTGGATAATTCAGGGGCATATAGGCTCCGCGTGGGTGGACGGGCAATATATGCGCACGCGCGACATGGATAAAACCAAGGAAGCGTTTGCCGACCTGCTCGCGCGCCTTAAAACCGATTATATCGATATAGGCATGATACATTATGTCGATGGTGAAAAGGACTGGGACGATATAGCAAACGGCCCCTTTATGGAATATCTCCAAAGCCTCAAGCGCGAGGGCAAAATAAAGCATACGGGCATTGGCAGCCATAATCCGCTGGTTGCCATAAAGGCCGTTGAATCAGGACTTATCGACGTTTTAATGTTCGCCGTGAACCCGTGCTATGATATGCAGCCCGGCGACGAGGATTTAGAGAAGCTTTGGGCGGACGAGAGCTATGCGGGCGCGCTCCACAATCAGGACGCGGCCAGAAAGCGCCTCTATGAGCTGTGCGAGAGCCGAGGTGTGGGCGTGGACGTTATGAAGGCGTATGGCGGCGGCGACCTTTTAAACGCAGAGCTTTCGCCTTTTAAGAAAGCGTTCACAGTGCCGCAGTGCCTCCATTATGCGCTCACGCGCCCAGCGGTGGCGGCGGTGATGTGCGGCTGCAAAACCACGGAGGAATTGGATGCGGCGCTTGAATATCTTTACTCAAGCGAGGAGGAACGCGATTACTCCGCCGTTTTGAGCGGGCTTGACAGGCACACCTTCTCAGGCCATTGCCTCTATTGCGGGCATTGCGCGCCATGCCCCGTCGGCATAGACGTTGCAAGCGTGACAAAATATCTCAACCTTGCCTTGGCGCAGGGGAGCGTGCCCGCCACGGAGCGCGGGCACTACGCGCTGCTTTCCCATCATGGCGGCGAGTGCATAGAATGCGGCGGCTGCGAGACGCGCTGCCCGTTCGGCGTGAAAATAATGGACAATATGAAAAAAGCGGCGAAAACCTTCGGAAAGTAAGGCAAAAAGCGCATCGATCAGCGGACGGGATTTGTCCCGCCCGCTTTTTGCATAAAATTCGCAATAGTAATTTATTTCCGCCTTATTTTTTTCGATAATATAAATATACGTATATTTTAATGGCCCAGCGGAAAGGAGCGAGTCTCGGTATGGAGAAAAATAAGGCGGCAGTCACGCCACAAAAGGGCTTCAGCGTTAAAACACTGACGGCCATACTTGTTGCCGCCGCCATTCTTGCGCTTGGCGCCTCATATATAGAAGCGTCTGACACTATAACGGGCACAAAGCAGCTCTATGAGCTTGAAAAGGAGCGCCAGTCCTGCGATTTCGCCATTCAGCGCCTCATGGACGGCTCGGACTATTTAACGAGTCAGGCGGAGCAATATGTCGTCAAGGGCGACAGGACTTATATGGATAATTATTGGAGCGAGGTCGATATAAGAAAGACTCGCGACACGGCGATCGACGCCATATTGGCTGCCGATATAACGGATTCCGAGCGCGCGGCGGCGCTTTCAAGCAAAGTGCGCAGCGACGAGCTGATGAAGGGCGAGACGTGGGCTATGCGCATGGTGGCCGAGAGCGAAGGCATGACCGCGCATGATATGCCCATACGCGTGGTCAACTGTGAGCTTGGCGCGGAGGACGCGGCGCTTAGCGCTAATGAAAAGCGCGAAGCGGCGATAACGTATATGTTTGGCCCCGAATACACGGCCGCCAAGGAAAGCATACGCAGCGACGTAAATAATTTCCGCAATGAAATAGCAAATCGCTATGGCGAGGCCGCGATGGCGGCGCTTGAGACCACCACGAAAACCTCGTGGCAGCTTGAGAGCGTTATTCTCATATTCTTCTTTATCATGCTGCTTGCGGTGGGCACGTTCGCGGTGCTTGTGCTCCTGCCGCTCATGCGCTTTTCAAAGACGCTTGCCACTATGAAAGATGGGCTCGACACACGGCTTGACGATTCGCGCGGCGCGCTCGAGGTGAAAAAATTCGCGTCTGTTTTCAACTATCTTTATTCGCAGGTAAAGGAAAATACCGAGCGATTAAGACGGCTTGGCTATTATGATTATCTCACGGACGTTCCCAATCGCGCCAGCATAACCGAATATGTTGAAAGCGCCATAAATAATGGCGAGAAGTTCGGCCTTATGATACTTGATATAGATAATTTCAAACGCTTCAACGATACCTTTGGTCATGCCATAGGCGACAGGACGCTTCAGGCGGTGGCGAAGAAAATTTCGTTAGCGTACTCCATGCACAGCGGCGCGAACGACAGCGGCGTTGCGGGGAGACTGTGCGGCGAGGAATTTGTGCTCGTTGAAAAGAATGCAACTAAGGAGCAGCTTGCGGCAATAGCAAAGAGCGCGCTCGAAAACGTGCGCGCGATAACGCCCGAGGACGCGGGGCTTATAGGCGCTGAGAATTTCAGCGTAACGGTGAGCATTGGCGGCATGCTCTTTGACGGCGAAAGCGGCGCAAGCTTCACAAGGCTGCTTTCAAAGGCCGATAAGGCGCTCTACATATCAAAGACGACAGGCAAGGATAAATATACGCAGTTTGAAGAAATAGGTTAGCGGTAAAAACTATGGCCGAGTCAAAACTCGACAATATAGAAACACAGGGGACGGTCTTGGCCGTCCCCTGTGTTAGCTTGTCGAAAGAGTCCTGTTCGGACTTTTTCGACAAGCTAGCGCAACGCGAAGCGTTATTCCTTTAGAAATACGCGCCAGCGTATTTCCCAAACGCAACGCGACGCGTTGCGTATTTATAAATCCAGCGTTTCAAATGATTTTCTTGATTTAGCAAGCGCTATCCCAGTGAGCGCGGCGTATATCACTATGCCTATGCCGAGCACGGCGAGCTTTTCGGTCAAAAACTGCGGGTCGGGAGTGTCGAGCTGGTCGCGGAAGAATGGGATTATGTGCGTGAGCACTTCCATCACCGCCATATACACGAATGATATTATCGAGCCTATAACGAACGCGCCGCCGATCTTTTGCGGGTTTTTATAATACTTGGTGAGAAAGAATACGTTGAATATCCCAAGCATTATTAAAGCAAGCCCGAAAAGCGCTATATTCGCGTCCATGCCCACCTGATTGCCCGGCATGTCGAAGCTCTGGCGAAGCAGCGCGAAGGGTATGGCGATTATCACCTGCAAAAGCTCAACTATTATAACGAAGGCGAACCTTGCCGAAACTATGTCCTTCTTGCGCACGGGCAGGTTGAGCGTATAGTAAATATCGTGATTCTCGCGCGCGTTGAGGCAGCAGAAGTATATGCCGAGCGTCGTGTAGAAAAACGTCACATAATAGGGGTAGTTGGGTATTAGCATCATCGCTGAGAGAAGCAAAAATAAAAATGTCGTCGGATGCGTAACCAGCTTAAATTCCTTTGATAAGAGCTTGCCCATATTATTCTTCCTCCTTTTCAAAGTGCACCATTATGGCTTCAAGATCAGCGTTTTCAGCCTTTGCAGCAAGGTCTAGCTTCATGACGCTTTCGGCCTCGATGAGCGCCGAATGACCGTGCTTTGCGCGCTTTACGCCTATGAGCGTCATGACGTCGCTCCTGACGCCGCCTATGGCTG
>CAZZNN010000081.1:0-9387 GCA_964655605.1 uncultured Oscillospiraceae bacterium | reverse complement strand
AATCGTGTGTCTGGGAGCCACCTCGGCCAAGTATGTATACGATGAGAATGTGCGCATCACGCGGGATAGAGGCGTTTGGAAGGAAAAGAACGGAATATTCATTTTACCCACCTTTCACCCGGCCGCGCTGCTTAGAGATGAGAGCAAAAAAAGATTTGCATGGGAAGATATGAAACTTTTACGCGCAAAAATAGAAGAATTGCACGAACGGGGTTGAATATAGGGATAAAGGTCTGTTATAATCACATGTGATTTATAATCAGGAGGTCAATTATGTCAGGACATTCCAAATGGGCGAATATTAAGAACAAAAAAGAAAAGACCGATAATCAGCGTGGCAAGATTTTCACAAAAATCGGCCGCGAGATCGCAATAGCCGTTAAAGAAGGCGGCAGCGACCCGATGAACAACAATAAGCTCAGAGACGTTATCGCAAAAGCAAAGGCGAACAATATGCCTAACGATAATATCGCGAGGTCGATAAAAAAAGCGGCCGGCGAGCTTGGCAGCGTTAACTATGAGGAAATAACCTATGAAGGCTATGGCCCCGGCGGTATAGCGGTGATAGTTGATATTGTAACGGATAATCGTAATCGCACCGCTGCCGAGATAAGGCATCTGTTCGATAAATCCGGCGGCTCGATGGGCGCGAGCGGGTGCGTAGGCTGGATGTTCGATAAAAAGGGCGTATTGGTAGTTGAACGCAGCGCCTCAATAGAAGAAGACGATATTATGATGGCCGCTCTTGACGCGGGCGCCGAGGACTTTAATCCCATGGACGATGTGTATGAAATATACACTGCGCCCAATGATTTTTCGGCGGTGAGAGAAGCGCTTGAGGAAAAGGGCTATGCTTTCCTTTCCGCAGAGATAGCGCGGCTTCCACAAAACACCGTGGACGCCTCAAACGATACCGAGCTTGCCGAAAAAATCGAGCGTATGCTTGAGCGCTTTGATGATAATGACGACGTTCAGGAAGTATTCCACAACGCAATACTCCCCGAAGAAGAGGACGAAGACTGATAGAACTGGCCTTATTCCGGCTCCGCTAAAGCGGAACCGGCCGCAGCTTTTAGCGTTCAGCGCTGATAAATTTGCTTATATAAAAAGCCGCTGCCCTAATTCGCAGCGGCCTTTTGTTTATATTCCTGCATTTTTTCATCTGAAAAACCAAATTCCTTTTGCAGCGCTTCAAGCGCGTAGCTTGGCCTGTCCGTGAGACACTGGCGCATTTTTTCGAGATCGCGCTCCCACGCGGATTCAGATGCGGTATCGTGCGACCAACGGCTGCGGTGACGCGCCATTTCGGGCCTTAATACATCGGCCATTTCATCTAATATTTCTATAAGCCTTTCAGGCGTAAAGAGGTTTTCAACCACATACACATATCTTTCGCAGAACTTATCGCACCAAGCCGCGTTTTTTCTAAAGCCAACAAAAAGATCCATATTTGTTATTGAGCCGTCCTTACTGGGCACGCCTTCGGGTTTAAAATAGCTGGGCAGATTATTTGAATGCGCGGAGAAGGAGCTTAGCCCCAGGTCCAAGTCAAAAAATACGGGCCGCCACTTAACTGTATAATCCTCGGAACGCCAATATTTTTGGTTGAACATATCCCAGTTGGAAAAATAGGTCTGGGCTATCAAAAAATCCATAAAATAATCCGAATCCACCCATTGAAGATATTCAGCGAATGCAGAATCCGAGGAAAGATCCGAATTAAGGCCTATGTCTCTCACTCGCTTTATATCGGCGGCGCTGCCTTCAAGTTTTGATACGTTTCGCCTTATAATATCCACCGCGTTTGGGTCTATGCCGTAGTGCGCGGCCATATAATCTTCGTTTTGGTTTTCGTTAAGGTCGTATATGCCCCAGTATGACCCGTTTACATACATCACGACCGGACGGGTTTCAACATTTTCTATATTCAGCCCCTTTACACAGCGCTGGAAGAATGAATCGCGCATACGCAGATCGTCCCTGTCCTGACCTGAATTGCGCAATACGAGCGAGGAATACGCGCTTACGTCGCTATCCTTGAAAAATGGGTAGCTCACCGCGCTCTGACCATAACGGCCTCTTATTGAAACGCCGAATGATTTTTGAGCCGCGAGCAGGGTAGAAGCGCCGGAGGCGCGCAGTCCGCAGGGAAACGCGCAGCCAAGCCGTCCGTCGCTTTCATAATATGTTATGTGCGCCTCGCGCTCCACATTGTTTTTTTTCTCAAGCACTGCGTAAATTTCATCAAAATAAAGCTTATCTATCGATAGACACACTACGGGCAGCGTGTGCGGCTGCTCAAAAAGATATGTGTATGTAACAATATCGCTGTCGAGCATGCCGCTTGCGGAAGCGAAGGCTCTTATCACGGTGTTTGCGGATATTTGCAGCGGGGCTGAATAGATCATGGATTCATGCGTGGGGGCGCTGCCGTCAAGCGTATAAAAAATGGTCGCGCCGGAAACGCCGCACGAAAGCGATAAAGAGAAAGCCTCGCTTTGGTAAAGCCCGGTTTGCGAAAACATAGGTTCGCTCGCAAACTCCGTATACGCCACAGCGTCGGTATTGCCGCTGCCCTTAGAAGCGGACGTAAAAAAATAGCGCCGCGCCGAAGCGTCGCCCGTAAGCCTGCCTGAGGTTAATCCCGGACGCAGCGCGCCCGTTTCATAAACATCTATAAGCATATTTTCCGAATTGGATAAAAAGAGCGTTTCACCGCTTTGTGATATAGAAAAAGGCGCGCATACGCCCTTGACTGTCGCCGGATACTTTGAGGCGTTTATTACTATGTAGGCGTGCGCGGATAATTCTATATCGGGCAGCTCAAATTTTGTGAGGTCGTTGTTATCGTCACTTATATACCAGCCTTTGAGTGAGCAGCCGCTGTCAGAACCATTATAAAGCTCAATATAATCAGCGGTATTTGCACCGTAATGGCCCACCGCGCTTACCTCGGTTATATAAACGCCGCGCGTGTCAGGGAAACATAATTCGTTAATATCGGAAAAAGCATGGCTGGTATTCGCCGCGCCGGGGGTAGGCGAGGTGAAATAGCGCAAAGCCCCATCGTATATCCCTATGGATACGTTGTCCCCTATCTCGGCTGGAATATCTATTCTCGCTTGACTGAGCCCATCCTTATTTGTAAGCGTAATCAAGCCGTCGCCGCGTGAAAGCCTGAAGGACGCGTGCAGCTCGCCGTCTGACGAATCGCTTCCGGAAAGGAACACGATTTTGTATTCGCCCGCAGCCATTTCAATATCGGGCAGCGCCCATTTAAAGGGATTGGTCTCATCGTCTGAAAGGTAGTAGCCTGATAACGACGCGCTCGTTCCTGAAGCGTTAAAAAGCTCGACCCAGGGCGAACGGTCGCCGTTCTTATCGCGGACGCTGTATTTATTGTCGAGCAATACCTCGTTGAGCACGATCGTTGCATCAGTCGATGAAACGATGGCGGCGTTTGTAAACGTTCGAGTTGAATTATCCAAAAGCGGTGTGGGGAACGCGGTGAATAGGCCTCCGTCCAAAATGGCTATATCCTCATAAGGCTCCGTATCCCATGTGAAATTTGAGCAGATATTGCCGAACGTATCAGATAATGTAAGCGCGGTATCAGCCTTGCCGAGCTTGAACGAGGCGTTGAGCCCCAAGGCGGAAATATCATCTTTATCGTTAAAAAAGACGATAATCCTTTCACCGCCCCCAAGTATCGTATTTGGAAGATTCCACTTATTGAGCTGCAAGGGGTCGTCGGTAAGAAAATAGTCGTTTAGCGCGATGGCGTCGCTGCTTGAATTATATAACTCCGCCCAAGCGGGATACCGTCCGTCCGAGTCGGGATACGATGCATTGTTTAATACAAGCTCGCTTATCTTGAGCGCGTCGCTTACGGGGCTTGACACCACCAGATCTTCAAGCGAATAAACTATGGGCTTTGTGTTGGCCTCACCGGGAGTAGGCTCAGCACAGTAGCCATAGCGCCCATCGTCGCTGCGGGCATAAGACACATCGGCTGAGAGCTGGGGTATGGTGAGATCCTGGAGCATATTATAATTTTTGTCTGAAAGAAAAAGCCTATCGCCTGCTTTTGAAAGGCCAAACCCCGTGCAAAGGTCGCCGCCGTCCTTGCAGGCGTATATAACGAGATAACCCTTCGCGTCTATAGACACATCTGGGAACGTGTATTTTCTGATGTTTTTAACATTATCTGTGAGAAAATAGCCGCTTAGGCTTATAGCCTGGCCGGTAGGATTATAAAGCTCTATCCAGTCAGGAGTGCCAAGCTTTTCGTCGGCAAGCGAAAGCACGTTTGAGGATACGACCTCGTTTATATAAAGCCCGGAACCCGCGGCGGCGGAAGGCGCAGCGGTCATTTCACAGCCGGATAAAAGCGTGAAAGCTATGAGCGTTGCTACAAGCATTATCAAAATTTTGCGTAAACCTTTCATGAGCCTAAGTATAGCACAAAAATGCCTGCGGTGAATGAAACTATATGTGAATTATGTCAAACAAACGAACGATTTTGACATTGAGCGCTAAGCCTTGTAAATGCTAAGCTAAGCGGCTATACTTTATGTATTAAATGGAGGAAAAAGCTATGGCACAACATATATTGATATGCGACGATCAGCCCATGATACATGAAACGTTAGGAGTGTATCTTGAAAATGAAGGCTTCACTCACTCGTCGGCTATGAACGGTCAGGAAGCCGTGGATATGGCCGCAAGCCAGAAACCGGATTTGATTATATTGGATTTGATGATGCCCCTAAAATCGGGAATAGACGCGTGCCGCGAGATAAGAGCGGTAAGCAGGATACCCATAATTATGCTCACGGCAAAGGGTGAGGAAATAGATAGAATACTCGGGCTTGAGCTTGGCGCGGATGATTATATAGTAAAGCCGTTCAGCGCGCGCGAGGTGGTGGCAAGGGTAAAGGCCGTGCTGCGCCGCCACAACACCGTGAACGCGGAGCAGGATAAAACGCTTCGCTTTGACGGGCTTGAGATAAACATAAATAATTATGATGTGCGCGTAGACGGTGAAAAAATACCGCTTACGCCCAAGGAAGTGGAAATCTTCCAGCTTTTGGCCTCACATCCGGGACGGGTGTACGAAAGAGAACAAATTCTCTCGCAGGTATGGGGCTATGATTACTTTGGCGATACGCGCGCGGTAGATACGCAGATAAAGCGCATAAGGCAAAAGCTTCCGCAGGAAGGAGTAAACTGGGGCATAAAGACCGTATATGGAGTCGGCTATAAATTTGAGGCCGGCAAATGAAGAATACCTTTCTAAAAAGAATTCTGGCGCTCATACTATGTGCAATAGTGTTGAGCGCCGCTTTGACTGCGCTTGTGTACAGGGTATATGGCGCGCAGGTATTTGTTGATATGAAAGCTGGCGAGCTTTCTCCAAGGGTAGACTATCTTTCGGTGATCACATCTGAATATATGGAGGGCTATATAGGCGCTAAGGATTATCAGCGCATAATAAGCTCCGAATATCATATCTGGGACGCGCTTCTATATGTTTACGATGAAGACGGGCAAACGATAGTCATGCCGTATTCGTCCAATGATGAAAGCGCGGGAACAATACTTACAAAGCAATATTTATCCCAGGTGCTAGGCGGCAGCAAGGTGACGCTTCAATCCAATTTCGGCAGTCCTGGCGTGCTTATTGGCCAGCCTGTGACAAGCCGGTTTGGCAATGTGATAGGCGCCGTATTCCTTGTTAAGCCCATAACGGAGATTTATGCGGCGCTTAGCGGCCTTAACACGGCGCTTGTGATAACCATGGTGCTTGTGACGCTGATAATGCTTATTCCCGTGTATATAGGCTCAAGAAAGCTTGTGAACCCGATAAAGAATATGACGCTTGCCGCGGACGCCATGTCGCACGGCGATTTCAGCGTGCGCGCGCAGGAAAAACTTTCGGGCGAGATAGGCAGGCTGGGACATTCGCTGAACGTGCTTTCAAGCGAGCTGTCAAAAACGATAAACGACCTAACCTTTGAGCGCAACAGGCTGCGCACCGTGCTTGAGGGCTTGAGCGAGGGGATAATCGCCGTAAACGAGAAAAACGAGCTTACTCAGTGCAATCAGGCCGCGCTGACGCTGATTGGCTGCAAGGAAGCCGCAGAGCTTGCGAAGAACGAAATATTTTCGCTCGTTAAGACGGAGCTTGAAAAAGCCGTCGCAAACGATGGCTTGCAGACATTTGAAATGAAGAATGGCGAGCGCGTATTAAAAATGACGTCTACGCCCCTTGCAAATGAAACGTGCGCCGTAGAGGGCGCGGTCATGCTCATACAGGACGTAACAGAGCAAATGCGTCTTGAGCAGACTAGGCGCGATTACGTTGCAAATGTTTCGCATGAGCTTAGAACGCCGTTAGCCTCAATAAGAGGTCTTGCGGACGCGCTAAACGACGGGCTGATAAAAAAAGAGGACGACCGGGAGAGGTATTATGGCTATATCCTGCATGAAACCATAAGGCTGTCGCGGCTGATTGACGACCTGCTTGAGCTTTCAAGATTGCAGTCGGGCAACGTTGCGTTCGCAAAGCAAAAGCTCGATGTATATGAATTGGTTATGGACGTTTCGCAAAGATACTCCTCCACTGCCAAGGAAAATGGCCTTGCGCTTGTTTGTGATATAGACGAAGGCTGTCCTGCCGCATACAGCAATCCCGACAGGGCGGAGCAGGTGCTTATATGCCTGCTGGATAATGCGATAAAGCATTCGCAGGCACATGGCGAAGTGAAGCTTGAGGTGCGCGATAAAAATGGAAAGCTGCATGTTACGGTAACGAATCCGGGACATATACCGGACGAGGATATAGGGCATGTGTTTGAAAGATTTTACAAGGTGGATAAGTCGCATTCGGGCAGCGGCACAGGGCTGGGCCTTTCAATAGCGAAGGAAATTATGAATATAATGGGCGAAGAATTGTATGCGCTAAACACTTTTGACTCGGTGGCCTTTGAATTCACACTTGCGAAAGCTTGTGAAAAAATGTGAAGCGAGGGTGAAACGTAAAACAAAGTTTTCTATTTATAAATAGTTATGTTATAATGTATATATATGCTATTTTTAATAGGAGGCAACACATGGCTGCTAATAAAATTCTCATAGCCGATGATGATAAGGTTGTACACGAGGCGTTAGGCATTTATTTAAAAGCCGAAGGCTTCGAGCCTATCGATGTGTTTGACGGCGAGGCGGCGGTCAAAGGGCTTGATCAGGATACGGCTTTATGCGTGCTTGATATTATGATGCCCAAAATGTCCGGGATAGACGCTTGCAAGGAGATACGCAAGGTATCGCGCATACCTATCATCATGCTCACCGCAAAGGGTGAGGAAATAGACAGGATATTGGGTCTGGAACTCGGTGCGGACGATTATATCGTAAAGCCGTTCAGCCCACGCGAGGTGGTTGCGAGAATAAAAGCCGTGCTTAGGCGCACTTCTGAGCAATCGAGTACGGACAGTGGCAGCGTAGCCTTTGACGGACTTGTGATAGATATAAAAAGTTATTCGGTCACGCTTCGCGGCACGCCGATCATTTGCACGCCAAAGGAAATAGAAATTCTTTATATGCTCGCATCGAATCCCGGGCAGGTGTTCACAAGGGAACAGCTTTTGAACCGCGTTTGGGGCTACGATTTTGCCGGAGAGACGCGCACTGTTGATACGCATATCAAACGCATACGCGCAAAGCTTGATAACACAGGGCTAAACTGGAGCATAAAAACGATATATGGCGTTGGGTATAAATTCGAGGTCGAATAATGAAAAGCGTTCTTCTGCGGCGTTTCGTTGCCGGAATACTTATAGCTCTGCTGCTCGCGTCGGCGTTTACGGTAGCGGGCTATGTTTTTTTCACAAGGGATACCTATTCTAAAATCAAGCTTAACGAAATGAAGCCCAAGGCGCAGCTTGTGTGCTCTCTTGCGGAGCTTGCGTATGCGGGCGAGGTTTCATGGACGGCATTTGAAAGGCTGACAAACGAAATGTCGGTCAATTCGAGCCTGATAATCTATTCCACAGATGAATCGGGCGCAATGGAGCTTATCGGCTCGTATGACGGCGCAATATCAAAGCGCAACGATGAAAAGCTCAAGGCCGCTTTACAGCCGGTTGTTGAGGACGTCCTAAAAGGCAATCAAACGGATAGCGGAGATATTTATATAGAAGGATACGGCAACTTGCTCGCGGTTGCCGCGCCTGTTGTTGGTGCGGCCAGCGGCGTTTCCGGCATAGTTGTGGTGAAATCAAGCGCCGAGGTATACAGCGTTACTCGCAAAATGAGCGCAACGCTTTTCTGGCTTATGCTCGCCATAGTGCCGGTCTGCACGCTTGCCACCAGTTGGGGCGTCAAAAGAATGACGTCGCCGCTAAGAGATATGACGAATGCGGCGATAAAAATGTCAAAGGGCAAATTTGATATAAGGCTCGATGAAAGCGCGAGCGGGGAGATGGGGATACTTGCGCATGCGCTCAATGAGCTGTGCCAAAAACTTTCCCAGACGATTTTTCAGCTTCAAACAGAGAAGAAACAGCTCGATTTGATATTACAAAGCCTGACGGACGGCGTAGCAGCAACGGATTCGCTTGGCATGCTCACGCATTATAACACTGCCTTGATGCGTATGTTCGGCGCGGTAAACGTCCAAAAACGCGAAGAGCTCATAGCGGATTCAAAGATATGGGCAGCGTTTGACGAGGTGTTTTTAACAGGCGTTCCACAAACCATAACTCTGCCTATGGCGGGAGACAGGACGCTTTGGATAACATTGTCGCCCGTGGTGACCCAAAAAGGGAAACGCTCAGGCGTAGTAGGGTTGTTCAAGGATATGACCGAGATGGAGCGGCTAGAGTCTATGCGCAAGGAGTATGTGGCGAATGTTTCCCATGAATTAAGAACTCCGCTCACAGCGATTCGCGGACTGCTTGAGCCGCTTTCAGACGGCATGGTTACAGCCGAGGAGGACAGACAGCGTTATTACAGAATTATGCTTCATGAGGTAATGCGCCTTTCAAGGCTTATTACCGATATGATGACGCTTAGCCGTTTGCAGGCGGGAACGGAATACATGGAGCTTTCGCGAGTGGATATAAATGAGCTTGTGGACGATATAGTGGGCGGGTATAGCTCTCCTGCCGCGAATAAGGAAATTGAGCTTATCGTAAACGCCGGAAAGATGCCCAATGCGCTGACCGATCCGGATAGAATAGAGCAGGTTCTAGTTATATTGCTGGATAATGCTATGCGCTACACGCCAAAGGGCGGCTCGATCACCATAAGCGTAAAGAATGACGACAGGCTGCTCATAAGCGTTGCGGACACGGGCTGCGGCATACCGCAAAGCGACCTCCC
>CAZZNN010000080.1:0-9421 GCA_964655605.1 uncultured Oscillospiraceae bacterium | reverse complement strand
GTACGGCGCGGAAAATTTATGCGGCATCCTCGGAAAGGGTGCATACATACAGCTTCTTTTTGCGCGCGGCTTCGCTCGGAACTATGCGCTCTGGGGCGCATACGGGGGACGCGCCGGTTTCTTCCGGCGCTGCGGCGCTATAGCCAGAGCCTTCGCTGACCCTGCCGCGCGGCTTGGCCTGGAGCGCTGCTTTCCTTGAGGCGCTGCGGCGTCTGTGTCTGCCGCATTCGGCAAACGCGGCCGCGACTATAATGCCTATAACTATGCCCGGTATCATATAAGTGAAAAACATTCCAAAGTAATTCATATTGCACCTCCAAAATATCTAAATCAGAAACAAGCGTCTGTTTCCGTGGTTTTGCTTTAGCGTAATGTCATTATAGTGTCGATGAGAGCAACGGTCAATACCGAAAAAGGTACTACTATAAAAATGTGTCTTGCAATTCGTTTCCGAATGCGCTACAATAGCATTAGTGGAGGTTTAGCATGAATAGATTAAAAGAACTTCGCAAACAGATGCATGTAAATCAGGAAACGCTGGGCGAGCTGCTCGGCGTGCAAAAGTCCGCTATATGCAAATATGAAACAGGGCGCGTGCGGCTGCCAAACGACGCCGTTGAAACGCTGTGCAACTATTTCGACGTTACTGCCGATTATCTATTGGGCATAGACAGGCGGGATAATGTGAGGCCAATGTTCAGGCGCGCGAACGGGGTAACGTCGCTCGCGATGGAATATCAGGATACGGTGGGCGTGCCTGTGATGGGCATGGTCCACGCGGGACTTCCCATGCTTGCCGAGGAAAATATATCCGAATATGTGTATATGCCATCGAGCGAGGTGGTCGGCGGCGAGTTTTTCTTCATGCAGGTCGAGGGCGACTGCATGACGGGGGATTATATCCCCGAAGGCGCGCTGGTGCTCGTGCAGCAGGATAAAAATGTGCGCGATGGCGCGATAGCCGTGGTGCGAGTGGGCGAGGAGGTGCTCGTAAGACGCATAAAGCGCATGAAGGGCGCGCTGCTTTTAATAGCCTCAAACCCAAAGTATGAGCCTATGATACTCAGCGGCGAAAATGTTGAAGTGATAGGCCGCGTGCGTGAAATTCGCATACGCAATCTGTAAAAAAATGAAAGCGGCAGGCTGTTAAAAGAAACCCCATGCTCTGGCGGAATGATGGGTTTTTGCCAAAAAACGTCTTATAAAAAAGCACGGCGGATATATGACTGAAAAAGAAATGCAGGCGGCGTATCAGGCGCTAAACTCCGAAGCGAAGGAGTTTGATGAGAATATGCTTGTGGTTTGCGAGAAATTTAAGATGGTGTATCCGGCGAAATAGATCGGGGCGTGCGGCGCAGCAAAGGCCGGAGCAAGCCCTGAAGCCGCACGGTGCGCACGCTGTGACGGGCGTGCGATATAGCAAAGGCCGGAGCAAGCCCCGGCCCTACATATAACGTTGGGAGAGCGCGGAGCGCTGATAACAGACTGTCAAAAAACCCCGGGATTGTCAAGGGCCACAGCCCTTGACTTATAATCCGGCTTCGGCGGCTTCGCCGGCGGAACGGATAAAAACCGTTAGGTTTTCGCACTTTACAGGTTTTGCCGCCCGGCGAAGCGGAGCGTAGCAGGCAAAACCTGCAACCTCGAAAAAGTCCGAACAGGACTTTTTCGACAAGCTGATAATTTTATGCTTGAAATACCGCCTCGCGCAGTATCTCGCTCACCGTGGGGTGCGGGAAAACTATCTTTTTCACGTCCTCGACAGTGAGCTCAAGCTCTATATAAGAAGCGGCGGCAACTATGAATTCCGACGAGTAGTTCGCCAAAACCTGCGCGCCGAGTATCTTTCTGCTGTCCTTGCCCACTATCAGCTTCATTATTCCGTCACCGCCCTCGTTTTCAGCTAGATAACGGCCTGAAAAGCGCATGGGCAGCTTTACTACCTCTACCTCGACGCCGTTTTTAGCGGCGTTAGCTTCCGTTAGTCCAACGCTGCCAAGCTCCGGGTTTGTGTATATAACGGCGGGTATCGCGTCGTAACGCATTTCGTCGGCAACGCCCAAAATGTGGTTTACGGCAACCTCCGCCTCGCGATAGGCCGTGTGCGCGAGCATGCTCTTGCCGTTCACATCGCCCGCCGCATAGACGTTCTCGATGTTTGTGCGCATGTGAAAATCGGTTATCACAGCGCCGCGCTCAAGCGCAACGCCTATCAAATCAAGGCCAAGGTCAAGCGTGTTTGCCCTGCGGCCTATTGAAAGGAGCACCTTATCCGCCTCAAGCGTGAGCTTCTCGCCGTCCGCCTCGCATTCGACGGCGCTTTCGCCTATAGAAACCACCTTTGTTGAGAGCAGGAACTTGATGCCCTTCTTTTCATAGCTTTTTTTGAGCAGCGCCACAAGATCCTGGTCGTTTTCGCCCGCAATATGGTCGAGCGCCTCAACGACGGTTATATTTACGCCTATCGAATTAAAGTATGAAGCAAGTTCTAGCCCTATAACGCCGCCGCCTATAACAACGAGCGACGCGGGCTTTTCATTTAGCTGCAAAGCTTCGCGGTTGGTTAGCACGAAGCCGCGCTCCAGCCCCTCTTTGAGCCCCGGAATGGGCGGCACGGCAGGATTTGAGCCCGTGGCTATCAAAAGACGCCTGCCCTCGTATTCCGTTTCGCCGGAAGCGACCAAAAAGCCTTCCGCGCTCTTGCCGATGACCTTGGCTTCGCCCGATACGACCTCCACGCCGTTTGTCTTGAGCGCGCTCTTGACGCCCGCAACGAGCGTTTTTACAACCTTATCCTTGCGCGAAATCACCTTCGCGTGGTCTATATTGAGCTCCTGAGCGGTTACGCCGTATTTTTCGCCGTGCATAACGCCATCGTAAAGCTTGGCGCTGTAGAGCAGCGTTTTGGTGGGTATGCAGCCTTCGTTGAGGCAAACGCCGCCTACGCTGCGCTTTTCAATGAGCAGCACCTTGAGTCCCGCGTGACCCGCGCGCTCGCTTGCGAGATAACCGGCGGGGCCGCCGCCGAGAACTATGAGATCATACATCAAATTTGTCCTGCCTTTCGGTGAAATCGCATTGAGTTATGGGCAGAGCCCACTACACTATATATGCACTGGCGATATATTTCAAGGTGAATGTTTGCGCAGCCGCAAAACATAAATGCTTGGGCAATAGTCCCAACATGAATGTTGAGGCGACCGCACCAACATTTGTTTACACAATCGCAAAACATTGGCATAATATATAGGTGTATAATTTTGTATATTTTTTAAGGAGAAAATTTTATGTGCGGTATAGTAGGTTATGTAGGCGGAAGGGACGCCGCGCCATTGATATTGGAGCAGCTAAAGAAGCTTGAGTATCGCGGCTATGACTCAGCGGGCATCGCCATAGCGCATGGCGGCGTGCTCAACGTTAAAAAAGCGCGCGGCAGGCTCAGCGAGCTTTGCGCGCTCACGCACGACGGCGCGGATATTAAGGGCGCCACAGGCATAGGCCACACGCGCTGGGCTACGCACGGCGAGCCTTCGGACGTTAATTCGCACCCGCACCTTTCAATGAGCGGCCGCGTGGCGCTCGTGCATAACGGGATAATCGAGAATTATTCTGAATTAAAGGCGTTTCTCATCGGCAAGGGCTATGAATTCGTATCGGACACAGATACGGAGGTGATAGTTCAGCTCGTCGACAATTTTTACAACGGCGACCCCATAACCGCCGTCCGCGAGACTGTTGCGCTGCTTCGCGGCTCGTTTGCGCTGGGCATAGTTTTTGCCGACAGACCCGATATGGTGATAGGCGTAAGAAAGGACAGCCCGCTCATAGTGGGCGTTGGCGAGGGCGAAAGCTTCATCGCCTCGGACGTGCCCGCGATACTTAAATATACTCGCCGCGTGATACGTCTTTTAGAATACGAGCTGGCCGTGATAACGCGCGACGGCGTTACCATTTACGATAAATTCGGCAAGCTTATCAAAAAGGAAGAGGAGCTTATCACGTGGGACGCCGCATCCGCCGAAAAGGGCGGTCACGCGCATTTTATGCTAAAGGAGATATTGGAGCAGCCCGACGTTATAAAAAACACCGTGAGCCCGCGCGTCAGGGACGGGCGCATCAGGCTCGATTTAAAGAAAATTTCGGACGATTTTCTCAAAAATGTGGATAGGATATTCATTCTCGCCTGCGGAAGCGCCTATCATGTGGGCGCGCTTGGCAAATGCCTGATCGAAAAGCGCTGCAGAGTACCTGTGACGCTGGAGCTCGCGTCCGAATTCAGGTATATTGACCCAATGGTGAGCAAAAATTCGCTCGCTATAGTTATAAGCCAGTCCGGCGAGACGCTCGACACGATATTCGCGCAGCGCGAGGCCAAGGAGCGCGGCGCAAAGACGCTTAGCGTCGTGAACGTGGTGGGCAGCACCATTGCGACTGAGAGCGACGACGCTATCTACACATGGGCCGGGCCGGAAATAGCCGTCGCCACCACAAAGGCGTACAGCGCGCAGCTGGCGGTGATGTATCTAGTGTCGCTATATATAGGCGAATTGAGGGGGCTTGTAAGCCAAAGCGATATGAGCGCTGCGCTCGATGAGCTTGAGCGCCTGCCAGCGCTCGCCCAAAAGACGCTTGAGCTGAGGAGCCGCATACAGTATCTCGCGTCGCTCTATATGAACGCGCACGATATTTTCTTTATAGGCCGCAATATCGACCACGCGCTCGCGCTTGAGGGCTCGCTCAAGCTAAAGGAGATAAGCTATATCCATTCTGAAGCCTACGCGGCGGGCGAATTGAAGCATGGCACAATATCGCTGATTGAGGACGGCACGCTCGTTGTGGCTATGCTCTGCTACGCGCCGCTCGCTGAGAAGATGATAAGCAATATAATGGAAGTGAAGGCTCGCGGCGCGCGCGTGCTCGCGGTGTGCCTTGAGGGCGACGACGCCATGATAGCGCGCATAGGGGACGTGAGCGACCATGTGCTCGCGCTGCCGGGCGGCGCAAGCTTCACAGCGCCCTCGCTCTCCATAATCCCGCTCCAGCTTTTCGCCTACTATACGGCGCTTTTGCGCGGGTGCGATATTGATAAGCCAAGAAACCTTGCAAAATCGGTAACGGTAGAATAATATAATGGCATGAGAAAAATTATTTGTGTTTGCGCCGCGCTTATTGCGGCGGCGCTCTTTTTAGTTGGGTGCGCCGCGGGAACCAATACCGAGCCTGACGACGGCAAGCTAAAAATCGTCGCCACGATATTTCCCGCTTATGATTTTGCAAAGCATGCGGCGGGCGATACGGCAAACGTTTCAATGCTGCTCCCGCCTGGCACAGAGAGTCATTCCTACGAGCCGACCGCCAAGGATATTATAGCCATACGCGAATGCGACGTTTTTATCTGCAACGGCGGCGAGAGCGACGAATGGGTGGAAAACCTGCTTGCGAGCATGGAGAGCGAAGGGGAAAGACCTCGCGTAATAATTAAAATGATGGAGTGCGTTGAAGCCAAGGAGGAAACGCTCACCGAGGGTATGCAAGCGGAGCACGGGCACGAAGGCGAAAAGGAATACGACGAGCATGTGTGGACAAGCCCCAAAAACGCCATGCGCATACTCGACGATATTCGCTGCTCGCTCATCCCGCTCACAAATGACGAGACGGCGATAAGCGCGATAAACGCGTCCGCGGACGCGTATATGAGCGAGCTTGAAAAGCTGGACGCGGGTTTTGCGGAGTTTTTTAAGGACGACGCGAAGAAGCTTATGGTTTTTGGCGACAGGTTCCCTTTCAGGTATTTTGCTGATGAATACGGCCTTGAGTGCTATGCCGCCTTCCCCGGCTGCGCCGCCGAGACGGAGCCGAGCGCCGCGACGATGGCGTTCCTTATAGATAAGGTAAGGCAAAACAACGTAAAAACCGTTTTTACGATAGAGTTTTCAAACGCGACGGTCGCAAAAGCCATATCGGAGGAAACAGGCTGCGAAATCAAGCTTTTCCACTCCTGCCACAATGTTTCAGCGGACGAGCTTGCCGCGGGCGCGAGCTATGCGAGCCTCATGCAAGCAAATCTTGAGACGCTTAAAAACGCGTATTGAGCAATAAAAACCTTTCAGCTTATCAAAAAAGTCCTGTTCGGACTTTTTTTTATATGAAAAAAGCCCTTCAGTTTCCTGAAGGGCTGTATCTCATGGTCAGGATTGAAAGGGGGAATCAATCGCTGCCACTTCTCACTTGCAAGATAAGTATACCCCATGCAAACGCAAAATGAGTTACAAATGTATTACATTAGCCTCAAATGTCATTCACAAACCCAATAAGTTTTTGAAACCCGTGAAGCCCCATTATTACGGCGTTCTTAATGATCATATATTCTTTGTGACATCAAAGTGTCCGTCGAGCGCCTTTCTGGTAACCTCGCGCACGATGGCAAATGGCGAAGACAGTGCAATTTCAAGCCTTTCGCGGCTCATGCCATCGCGCCATGCGAATGTGACGGCCTCGGCCGTGAGCTTGCCGTTCCCCGTAATATTTCGGCCTACGAGCGCGCGGGCGGCAGCGGCATCGCCTGAAATCAATTTTTCAAGTGAAAAGGCAAGGCGGGCGTTTTCATCGGGGGAGGAAAACGCTATGCATGCGTTGAGCGGGCACGCCAGCATGCATTTTTCGCAGCCCATGAATGTGGTCTGCCGCATTCGCACCCAGTCCGGATAATCCGCGTTATCCATATAATTACGCATGCATTTTTCACGATGAAAGCCGCTTTCGTCTATAGCTCCGGCAGGGCATGCGCTTTGACAGGCGCGGCAGCTCGCAGGGCAGGGCGAGACGGGCGCTTTTTCCTCGTTTGCTGCGGCGAGAGCGGCGTTTGTTTCTATAGCGTAGAGCACGACTCGCGAGCCAAGGCCGGGTATGGCCAAAAGCGAGTTCTTGCCGCGCGAGCCTATGCCGCTGGCCTCAAAAAGCGGCTTTAGCTTTTCGCGGGAAAGCTCCGCCTCATAGCCCTTGCCGCGCAAAAATTCGCAGAGCGAGAGCGCTGCATGATAGCTTTTATCGCTCGCGAGATAGTATGCGCTTATGCGCTCCGCTGCCGGGAATGGCGAGTATGCATAAGCGAGGAGCAGCTTTTTCGATACAAAATAGGCTCGGGCGAAGCCGAGCCTAACGCTTTCACGCGTTATTTCGCTTTGAATATTATCGCTCATGAGGTGATTATATCATATTTTCGCCTGTATATGCAGCTTTTCACCGAGCTTGAGCTTGAAGCAGAGCAGCATGCCAACTATCGCGCCCACAGCCGCCTGCAAAATTTCAAACGGCAGCTTTATTATGGCGTATTCCATGGTGCTGTAAATATACGCCCTGCCGAGCGTGTAGCCCGCTATCATCACTATGCCGCCAAGTGTTACGCCTATGGCGGAGGAAAGAACGGGGCGCTTCTTTAAAATGTAGTGCGCGAACACGGATATTATCACCGCTTGCAGCCCGTGTGTCACAAGCGATACGAACATCGGCGCGGGATAGAAAATAAGGTCGCCTATAAACGAGCCTACGCCGCCCACCATGAATGCCGCGAGCGGGTCTAAAAGTATCGCCGCGGTGCAGATTATAGCATCGCAAAGATATAAATGCCCGCCGGGCACCGGTATGCTAAACGAGCTCATTATCACGTTGAGCGCCATGAATACGGCGGTGATACATAACCATCTGGTGGTGTGCTTAGTAGTTTCTCTCATTTTTTCTAACCTCTCCTCGATTTTGCCCCTTGAGCCGCTTGCTAAAAGCGCAAACCCCTTTACAATCAAACGATAATGCCATTATAATCATAATTGATAATATTAAAATTATCAGAATGGAGATAAAACATATAACCAGATGAAATCTAAGCTTGATAGGCCGTCGCCCGCATACATGCAGCTTTATCTAAAGCTGCGCGACGGAATAATTGCGGGGCTGTATCCTTATGGCGCGAAGCTGCCATCAAAGCGCATGCTTTCGGCCGAAATGGGCGTGAGCGTGATAACGGCGGAGCATGCCTACGCTATACTTATCGACGAGGGGTATATAGCTTCAAGGGAGCGGAGCGGCTATTTCGTTGCCTACAGCGCCGGGGACCGCTTTCAGGCGGCCAAGGCCGCGCCAAGGGAAGCGAGGCGGGCGCGGGCCGCATATTATGAGGACGAGGCGTTCCCGTTTTCCGTGCTTGCCAAAACCATGAGAAAGACGCTGCTCAATTATGGCGAGGGCATACTCGCCAAATCCTCCAACAATGGCTGCGCCGAGCTGCGCGAGGCCATAGCGCAATATCTTGCGAGAAGCCGCGGCATGAGCGTTGATTATGAGCAGATAGTGGTGGGCTCCGGCGCGGAATATCTATATGGGCTTATAGTGCTCCTTATAGGCAAGGATAGGACTTTTGCCATAGAAAGCCCGTCGTATGAAAAGATAGAGCGCGTATATATGGCGAACGGCGTGGAGTGCGAGCTATTAAAGCTCGGCGAGGACGGCATAATGTCCTCCGAGCTTGAAAGGTCGAAGGCGGACGTTTTGCACGTGACGCCCTATAACAGTTTTCCGAGCAGCGTCACGGCATCAGCGTCGAAGCGGAGCGAATATATAGCGTGGGCGAAGGCGCGCGGCGGGCTTATCGTGGAGGACGACTACTATTCTGAGTTCACGGTGTCAAGAAAAATTGAGGATACGCTTTTTTCACTGGAGCCGGAAAAAACGGTGGTCTATATAAACACATTTTCAAAAACCGTCGCGCCGTCCATACGCGTTGGATATATGGTGCTGCCAAAGCGCTTTATAGAGGTCTATGAGCGCAAGGCTGGCTTTTTCTCCTGCACAGTGCCGGTTTTTGAGCAGTATGTGCTCGCGGAGCTTTTGTCAAGCGGCGATTTTGAAAGGCACATCAACCGCATGCGCCGCAAGCGCAGAAAAGCGCTCTAGCGGGCAGGAAGGCGGCGGGAGGTTTCCGGGTATTGGCGCTTGTTAGATAAACTGAGCGGTGATATAATATATTCCGGAATATAAATTGGAGGAATAAAAATGAAACTAAAAAGAACTCTTGCAATAATGCTCACGTTTATCATGCTCTTGGCGCTGCCGGGGCTTTCGCTCGCGGCGCCCAAGGCCGACCGCGTGTTTACGGGCGGCATATTTAAGCTTACGACCGCTGAGGATTTCGGTCTCGGCACGCTTGAAAACACCGTTGTAGACGATTCTGTTGGCGATGGGGCTGTGAAGCTTGCGGAGGGCGCCCTAGAGGGCGAGTATGTGAGCGATATTATAGGCGTGGAGCCTTTTGAATACATGGTGGCCTCGTGGAACGCGGACGTGCCAAAGGGCGCGAGCGTTGAGATACTTGCGCGCGCCTATGTTGATATGAAGGGCGAGTGGAGCGATTGGTGCAGCTGGGGCGTGT
>CAZZNN010000079.1:0-9449 GCA_964655605.1 uncultured Oscillospiraceae bacterium | reverse complement strand
TGACCATAATATAATTAGGGGCTTATTTTGCTGCTAACTTTATGGTAAGCTGGGCTTTTTTGTGCGCAGCAGCGTTTTTATGAATAACGCCTTTGGCAGCAGCCTTATCCACTGTGCTTACAGCGTTGATATAAGCGGCCTTAACAGCAGCCTTATCATCCGATGCCAAAGCCTTGTCAAAATTCTTTACAGCAGTTTTGACCTGAGACACTACCATGTGATTGCGAAGGCTCTTCTTCTCGATAACCTTCACGCGCTTCATAGCGGATTTGATATTTGCCAAACGATTCACCCCCCTGCTTTTGCTTTTTAACTCGAACGCTCGAATTATATCACAACGTTTTCTCTATTGCAAGCAAAATGCCCGAATTATTTGCTCTTACAGTATGATTTTTTAATATATAAACCGTCCCCGTCAATACGTTTTAGGCACAAGACCGCAATATTTTATTTTCCGCGCAGCATTTTTTCAAAATACGTTTTAAACTGTTCCATTGCCATATCCGCAGCGCCGCGCAGCTTGGCGCTGCCTTGTGCATTATCCTCCCGGCCTCCGCCCTTGCCGTCAAGCATAACGTTCAGAGTGTTGCACACCTCGCGCATATCCACATTCACATTTTCACCATGCTTTAGCACATATTGAATCGTGTCTTTGCTGCACGCCGCTATGACTGCCGCATACTTTCCGCGTTTGCACAGATTTTCCGCCAAAAGCTTGAGTTCGGCCATGCTGCAATCCTTTTCAAGCGTTACGACGGTTTTTATTCCGCTGACCTCAACCGCCGCCTCCGCAAGCTCAGCAGCGCGATACTCCATCAGTCTGGCTGTCTTTTCTTTTAATTCATGCTTTATTCCGTTTAATTCATCGCCCTGCTTTATTACCGATTCAACAACGTCCTCGCTCTTTACGCTAAAACGCTTTGCAAGCTTATCGAGTGCAGCGTTATTATCTATCGCATTATCGATCGCCCGCATTCCGCATAAGAACCACAATCTTACTCCGCCTTTATATTTCATCGATGCGCTTATGTGTATCGCGCCGACGTCTCCGCTCTTGCCGCAATGCGTTCCGCAGCAGGTGCATGAATCAACGGCGCCCGCATACACAATTCTTATTTCTCCGGTAAGTCCTTTAGCTTTTTTGCGTATTTCAATATTCTCAAGCTCCTCGGGCGTCACATAGCTATACTTTGTTGCTTCATTAGCCTGCACGGCACGATTCGCAGCGCGCTCAAGCTCGTCAAGCTCTGCCTTTTCAATATATTTATCCAAATCTATCGTTGAATATGTATCGGCCATGTGAAACCCTACGTTCGCCGCTCCAAACATGGAATGCGCAAGCCCCGAGAGAATGTGTTCGCCCGTATGCTGCTGTGAGTGGTCTATTCGCGAAGCTGCGTCAAGCTTTAAAAGCACGGTCGCACCCGCATTAAGGCTTTGGCCTATTATATGCAAAACCTGTTCGTGCTCCTCCGCAACATGGATTAAGGGTATGCTGTTGATCGTTCCTTTATCGGATAGCTGGCCTCCGCTTTCAGGATAAAACAAGGTTTTATCGAGTATAACGGCAAAGTTTCCCTCATAGGGCCGTGTCTCAAGCACCTGCGCCTTTGTTTCAACGATCATTTCATCTGAATAGTATAGTCTCTGAGTCATAAGTTTTTCCCTTTCACGTCAGTCTAAAACTGCCACGCACGCTGTAAGCGCATATATTTTTGCAGCGCCCGCCGCCTTGAGCGCCTCCGCGCAGGCGATAAGCGTGCTGCCTGTTGTCCTCACATCGTCAACAAGCAATATGTTCTTATTTTTGACTGCCTCGGCACTGGCAAGAAACGCGTTTTGCATATTCTCAGCGCGCTCTCCGGCGGACATGTGAGTTTGCGTAGGCGTATTCTTTATGCGTTTTACGGCTGCAGTGTCAAGCTTGAGCCCGTACCGCTCCGCTACCAACCGTGCAAGCAGCTCGCTTTGGTTATACCCGCGCTTACGCAGTTTTTTCTTGTGCAGCGGAATCGGCGTAACAATATTGATCTGCCACTCCTTGTTTACTTCCATAAACTGTGCGAAAAACCCGGCCATATACCGCGCTCCATTGTATTTAAACGCCTGCATGGGCAAGCTCACACTGGAATTATATTTAAGTCCCGCATAAAACGCGGATATTGTCCCACTCCCATCCGCTTCGCCCGCAAGCTCTATTGCGCTTTGGCAATCCGCACATACTCCGCGCGCGTCAACCACCGCTTCCCGGCCGCAAACGCGGCAGGCTACATTATCCGGGTACAGCGCGTTAAGCACGCGTTCAATCAAACCGTTCATATTGAGGCATAGTCCTCCATAAAGCGCCTTAGCGCGCTATATCGCTTTGATACTTCAGCGTTAGCCACCATGCCTTCAACACTTTCCTTACGGCCTATCAGGATCACCTTATTTTTCGCGCGAGTGACTGCGGTGTAAAAAAGGTTGCGCGTTGTGAATTTGGATCTCATGAACACCGGCATCACCACAACGGGGAACTCGCTTCCCTGACTTTTATGTATCGTAATGCAATATGCCAGCATTATTTCATCAAGCATGGAGTAGTCATAGTTCGCGGCTCGCTCATCATCAAATAGTATCAGCACCTCTCGCGCTTCCTTATCAATTTTCATTATAGTGCCAAAATCGCCGTTAAAGACCCCCGTGCCAAGCTCTATATCGCCGCCGTGCCTGCGTCTTGACCATTCAACGCCGTAATTATTCTTTATCTGCATCACCTTATCGCCTTCACGAAGGATAATATCGCCATAGCTCTGCTCGTTTTTATCCCTCGATGGTGGGTTCAATGCCGCTTGAAGCTGCTTATTCAGCATTTTCACACCAAGCTCGCCGTCCTTTATAGGCGACAATACCTGTATATCCCTAAACTCGTCATAACCGCTTAAAAGCTTCGTTTTTGCCGAGCATACCCCCACAATTCGCCGCTGTGCCTGAAGCGCCGACTCCATGCTTTCAAAAAAGAAATCGCTTTTATTATCGAGCGCGGGAACGCCGCCATTATTGATTATATGCGCGTTCTCGGCTATGGCGCTGTGCTCGCTCTGTCGGAATATTTCCGAAAGCTTTATCGTTTTAATGCAGCCGCTCTCTATCATATCCTTGAGCGCGTTTCCGGGGCCTACAGGCGGAAGCTGATCCGCATCGCCCACCATAATAATTCCCGTTCCAAGCTTTATCGCTTTTAGAAGCGCGTTGAACAAAACAATATCCACCATCGACATTTCATCGACAATGATAAAATCGGTACATATAGGGTTATCCTCTCCCCTTGTGAAATTCTCATCGCCAAAGCCATACTCGAGCATACGGTGAATCGTTCTCGCCTCGCCGCCCGTAGCCTCGCTCATTCTTTTGGCCGCCCGCCCCGTTGGCGCGCACATTTCGTATGACTTGCCCATTTGCTGCATGAGCTTTACCACAAACTTTAATATTGTGGTCTTGCCGGTGCCAGGGCCTCCCGTGATAATTAGCACGCCCTCTTGAAGCGCCGATATAATGGCTTCTCTTTGAAGCTGAGCAAGCTCAGGGCCGTCGCGCTTTTCAAGCTCTGCTATCGCCGTTTCTGCGTCGAAAAACAAATCCGGCTTATAGCGTCCCTTTAGATTGATTATCTTTTGAGCGCTCGCCTTTTCATAATTGAGCATGTATTGCATGAAAACGGCGTTTGTTTCGCCCATATCGATAATGCTGACACGGCCGTGTATAACAAGCAGCTCAAGCTCGATTTCAACGGGTCTTGCGTCAATTCCAAGCGTCTTTGCAGCGAATGGGACCAGTATGTCTTCCGGCAGATATGTGTGCCCGCGCGACACAGCAAGCTTGAGCGAATAGATAATCCCCGCTTCTATCCTGAGTGCGGATTCAGGCTCTATCCCGGCTGCGGCGGCTATCCTATCGGCTGTAACAAAGCCTATGCCCTCAACATCGTCTATCAACGTATATGGATTATCTCGAAGCTTCGTAAGCACATAATTTCCATAAAGCTTATATAGCTTCATCGCCTGCGGAACAGTAAGCCCGTAGCCCTGTAAGGCTATCATCGCATCGCGCATGCCACGTCCCGCCATATAGGATTCATATATCATCACAGCACGCTGCTCGCCTATCCCCGGAACACGCCTAAGCTTTTCAGGCTCATTCTCAAGCATCTCAAGCGTACCCATGCCAAACATCGCAACTATATTTCTCGCGGTAGCTTCGCCAACCCCACGTATAAGTCCGCTTCCAAGATATGCAATCAAAGCCTCAATATCGGCAGGCGCCAACGTTTCACAAGAATCAGCGCTGAATTGCGGGCCGTATACCTTGTGCTCTACCCACCTGCCCACAAGCTTTATTCTTTCGCCAACGTTTGCAAGCGGCAGCGCGCCCACCGCCGTGATCTCATTTTCAGATTCGTCGGTAAGATCGAGCACAGTGTAACCATTTTGCTCGTTGCGAAACTTAATTGAGTTTACTATGCCCACTAATTCTTCCATATATCATCCTCGAATCAACATTTTACCATATTCGCATTATATTGCAAAGTTAATTGAGCATATAATCAAACAGCAAGCAAACATTGGAGGTGGCATTTTTTGCGCATTTTAGTTGTAACCAAGCGTACCCTTATGATAATAGCGTTTTCCATACTCGCCGTAATAGCCGCTGTGATAATTGCCGTTGCGTTTTCCCGCAACGCCACGCCCGCGGCTTCTCATGGAGTGTTAGAGGAATACGAGCTCGAGGTGTTAGCCGGAAAGAAAAAAGAGCTGCCCATATACTGTGTGCAGCGGAACGATAAAAAGATAGCGCTAACTATTGACGCAGCATGTGCTGACATCATATTGCGGTAAATATGCGTGTTAGGCACAGGCGCGCCCTATATTGCCGGCATGGACGCGCCTCATGCTTTTTAGCTTTAAAATTATAACCGATGTCGTACCTATATTCTAAGCTTCACATGTCACTTCTTAAAAAAACCGTTCCACCATTCACTTTATATTTAGCGCTCTAAGCAGCGCTTGCAGCTCAACAACGGAATCGCAGCACCGTTTAACATCGTGTCCGCTGAATTTGGACGCTTCGTCCGCCGTAAACGTGAACTCCTGTGTTTCATTATTGTCACTGCGGTAGCGCCATGTCACATAGCCAAGATTATCGATTGACGCGAGCATTGCGCAGGAATCCACGATCATCGCATCACGCAGCTCTCCTTCGTCGGCGCTCGGAATGGGGTTATCTAAAACCACCGTCCAGCCATAGGGTTCCTGCCCAGTTTGAAGTTCGTTTGTGAAAGTGCCCATTTGCTCTGATATTTTAAGTATTTCCGCTATTCGCGAGTTTGCCGACATATCTCCCACAAACGGATTGCCCGCCGCAAACAGTCTTGCCGCCAAGGAATCTATTTTTTGCCCATTTTCCCACAAAATAATTTCACCGGTTTGAACTCGTCCTATCTCGACCGGAGTACTATAGGAAGCCGTGAAATCTCCATGATTGAAAAACATTTTCGGTGCCGTGTACACCATGACCTGCACCATGCCATTGCTGTCCGAAAAGGTGATGCGCGAAACGCCCAGTCCGCTGCTTGCAAGTCTCGCGGTCAGCTTCATGTCGTTTCCGTCAACCGAAATATCAAACAGCACCTCTGAAGCATCGGCCTGATAGCCCACATAAAAGAAACGGTATGCAAGCACCGTCAGGCTTATAAGCAGCAAAGAAAGCCCTATGATGAGCGACCTGTATACGCTCTTTCTGCGAACCTTTTTTAGATAATCCACCTCCCCCGCCGCGTTTGGCCGAGACGGCTCCGGCTCCTTCATGAGCCGAAGCGCATTGGCGCACTCCTGACAATCTGCGATATGGCTTTCAACGGCCTTTGCCGTTTCATCGCTTGTAAGTCCGTCTACATAGGACGGCAGCAGGTCGCGTACTATTGCGCAGCTTAGATTATTCTCCATCAGAATTTAGCTCCTTTTTCAGCTTTTCTTTTCCACGATAAAATGTCACACGCGCCCAGTTTTCCGTTTTCGACAGCACATCTCCGATCTCACTGAAGGATAAATCGCCAAATAAACGAAGATACATCACTTCACGGGTGTCTTCATTCAGGCTGTGCATTTTCCTTAAAAGCTCCACGCGCGACAAGCTTTCAATAACGCTCTTATCAACCGTTTCATTGGAAAGCGTGTTCTCGGTCAATTCATCAATTAGCGGATGCTTGCGGCAATAACTCAAAAATGAGTTCTTGGCGATAGCGCAAAGCCATGTTGCAACCTTACAGCTTCCGTTGAAGCGCTCCGCGCTTTTGACCGCCTGAAAGAAGGTCTCCTGCGTCAGCTCTTCAGCGACGTTTTCATTGTGGGACAGCGAAAGAAGATAGCGATATACTGTCTGCGCATGTTCTTGGTAAACATTTTCAATGGACAGCATGAATCCGCCACCTTTCTTTTGTTTATATCTGTTAATGCAAAATAATTATGTTTCGTTACATCGACCTAACAATTTTATAGCAGTTCAACATCTATAATGGCATCTATAAGAATTTTTGCGCCGTCCGTCATAACTATCGTTCTCTCATCTTCCGCAATTTTCTTTACATAGCCCCTGTGCGCCGCATACGCTCCGCCGGACTTTTTCATATCAGGCTTGAAATATGTTATCGCTACCTGTGGGCATTCGCCCAATTTATTCGATATTTTAAGCAATTTATCGTTCAATTCAGCTTTCAAATATTCATCTAGCTCAAGTTTTTCGTCCGTGAGTCTTGCTGTCTCCGATATTGCCGCGTCAAAACCCGTAAGCGCCGCGAAAGGCGAAAACTGAGCCGCCCGGTCAGCAACGGGCATGCGCGGGCGTTTTTGTGAAACGTGATGTGGGAGTGAGATAATATCTTCATACGTATCAGTCATGCTTTATGCCCTCCAATCTGCTTGTTTCGCTCTATTGTCATAGCGCCCTGCTGAAGATTTGTTCCCTTTAAAATAGCGTTCTTGCCATATTTCTTTTTTATCTCAAGCATGGCCTTTTGCGCTCGTTTTTCACGCTCCGCTTCAGCCTTTTGCGCCTGCTCGGTTTCACAATCGGTAAACAGGTCCAGTTGCTCGCAGCTTTTTGCTTTTTTCTCGCTCACAACATGATTAGCCGTAACGTTTATTCTTCGCACATAAAGGTTTCTATCGGCTATACGCTCAAAAAGCTCCGCAGCCGCTTCAACTATGAGCTTTGTTGACGATGTAGGCTTCAAGTTAACGCTTCCATGTGCGGCTTTAGGCACCTTTCGGCCATAGCCGTCTTCAATTACTGCGTCTTTATACGCTTCGCGTATGTGCGGGTCTGTCATATTAACGATGTCATAGCCTATCGTAAGCACGATTTGATCCGTCACAAGCTCCTTATCCACAAGGTCAAGCGTAAGCAGTTCCGTCATTTCGGCAACAATTATTTTCGCCCTGTCAAATGAATACGGCGATTGCAGCACCTGTCCCGAGCCTATGCTGTTGGTGCTGGGCTTATATGCCTTTATATCCGCAAGCGTACACGGCTCATAGCCCCACGCGTGGTCTATAAGCAGCTCGGCGTTCACGCCGAAAAGCTTATAAAGCAAATCCTCATTATAGTAATCTGACGCATTGCCAACTGAACACCTCGCTATATCGCCCATCGTATGAAGTCCGCATTTTTCAAGCCTTGCCGCGTATCCCCTGCCTACGCGCCAAAAATCCGTTATCGGTTTATGTGACCACAACAAGCGTCTATAGCTCATCTCGTTGAGCTCGGCTATGCGGACGCCGTTTTTATCCGCAGGAATATGCTTTGCCTGAATATCCATAGCAATTTTACAAAGGTATAAATTAGTGCCTATTCCCGCTGTTGCCGTTATGCCCGTCACCTCCAGCACATCGAGTATCATCTTCATGGCCAGCTCGCGCGGCGTAAGCTTATAAGCGTCAAGATAATTCGTAGCATCGATGAACACTTCATCAATAGAGTAAACGTGAATATCCTCCGGCGCTATATATTTTAAATATGTGTTGTATATGCGCGTGCTATATTCTATATAAAGCGCCATGCGCGGCTTGGCGATTATATAGTCTATCGCCAGTTCGGTTGACGCCTTTAGCTCCTTGTCGTCGCTCGACGCGCCCGTAAACACGCATCGCGGAGCTTTATACTTGCGAAGCGCATTCGCTTCCTTAACCTTTTGCACCACCTCAAAGAGCCTCGCCCTGCCTGGTATGCCATGCGCTTTAAGCGATGGCGACACCGCAAGGCATATCGTCTTTTCCGTGCGGCTAGCGTCTGCGACCACAAGGTTGGTCGACAGCGGGTCAAGCCTTCGCTCGACGCACTCTACCGAAGCATAAAATGATTTTAGATCTATGGCGATGTAGGCTCTGTTTTTCACGCGCCGATAACCTCCTCTTTTGCAAACCTATTTTACCATATCATGCGCAATATTCGCCACGGCGTATCAAAAAATCGAGCCAGCGTTGCCGCCGGCTCTTGCGTTTTATGCTTTGTTCTTTCGTTTTACCGCCGCAAAGAGCAGCGCTGCCACCAGCATGACAAGGCCAAATGCGCTTGAACTGTCCGCCGTTCTTGGCGGTATATCCGCGCTGCCGGCGGGCAGCACCTGTATGGGTGCTTGAGTCGCGCCTGGCATGGGCGTAGGCGTGTTTGCCTCGTCCAGATTTGGCGTTGGCGCTGGCGTTGCCAGCGTGCCGAAAAGGTCCTCCGGCGGCGCGGGCGTATCAGGTTCAAGCCCGCTCGGCGGGGCAATTTCATCGTATTGGTTGTCGCGGAGCCAATCCTCGTAGGTGTATGTTATAAGCGGCGCGCCGCCGGTTTCAACAGGCTTCTCGCTCACCGTGAGAAGCGCGTCGCGGCTTGTCGCGCGTCCGCCGTCGTTTTCCACTATCACGTGGAAAAGATAGCCGTTTAGCGACATATCGGCCGTTACCTCGAGCGTTGCGTCGCTGCCCGTTATATTCGTCCACGAAGCGTCGGACGTGGACGCGGGCTTATACTGCCAAGTAAACGCGCAGCCTTCAGGATAGCTTACGCCAACGCCGAACGCGGCCACGCCGCCCGATTGGATAATCACGTCCTGCGGCTGCTCGGTTATCACGGGCGCGGCGTGCTGATACTCTGCCGTTACCGTGGCGTTGCCCGTTAAAGTAACGCTTGTGCGCGGGGCGAGCGTGTTTGCTATGATTACACCTGCATCGGTGGTAGTCCAGCACTTGAACTCAAAGCTCGGCTTTTGCGCTGCGACTATGCTTATGTTCGCTGTTCCGCTTTGGTATACTCCGCCGCCGGAGCCGTTTACAACGGTGAGTGTAGCGGGATTTTCGGGTTCTTCACCCTCGCTGGTGAACTCGACCGTAACCGCTGTATCGGCGGAAATATCCTCAAGCTGTATTTCG
>CAZZNN010000078.1:0-9525 GCA_964655605.1 uncultured Oscillospiraceae bacterium | reverse complement strand
ATTTAACAGCCGCGCGGAGCGTATGTCCGCGCGAAAGAAACCTTTCACGAACGCAAATTTTTTAGGACGCGCCGTAAGGCTGCGTCCTTTTATGTACAAAAAAAGGAGGGTAGATAGCATTGAATATCACCGATTACGGTTTTGAAACTCAGGACGTGGCTCGCGTCATATCCGTACACAGGGAAAGATTTGAGATAGCCTGCGCTCAGGGCGTGACCTACGCGCGCCTCATGCGCGGCGGCACATATCGCGGGGAGGAATACCCCACGGTGGGCGATCTTGTGAAGATAAGGTATGTGGATAATGGAGACAGCCTTATCGCCTCCACGCTTGAGCGGCGCTCGCGCATTTCAAGGCGCGACCCGGATAAGGGGCGCGGCGAGCAGCTTATCGCGGCCAATGTGGACTACGCGTTCATAATGACGTCGCTCAATTCCGATTTTAGCCCCAACCGCGCCATAAGATATATCGCCGCAGTGGAGCAGGGCGGCGTGAAGCCCGTAGTGCTGCTCACAAAAGCGGACGTGGCAGATAATGCGGAAGCTTTATATGGCGATATGCTTCAAAAGCTAAGCGACGCCGCGCCCTGTCATATAATAAGCTCGCGCACGGGCTTTGGCCTTGATATTGTGCGCGAATATATGCGCCCGGGCACCATAAGCGTATTCCTCGGCTCGTCGGGCGTGGGCAAATCAAGCCTTTTAAATGCGCTCACAGGCGAAGAAACCATGCTCACCTCCGCCATAAGGGAGTATGACTCAAAGGGCAGGCACACAACAACTCACCGGCAGCTTACAATGCTTGAAAATGGCGCTATGGTTATAGATACGCCGGGCATGCGAAGCTTTGGCCTGTGGGAGGCTCAGGAAGGCGTCGCGGGCGCGTTTTCGGATATAGAAGACCTTGCCTGCGGCTGTAAATTCGCAAATTGCACCCACTTAAAGGAGCCGGGCTGCGCCGTGCGCGCCGCCATACAAAAAGGCGAGCTCGACCCCGCCCGCCTCGATAACTATTTCACACTAAAGCGCGAAAGCGAACGCCGCGCCAAACGCAAGCATTAAAAAATGCCCTCCCGGCTATCTGCCCGGAGGGCATTCATATTTTCCGCATGAGGCGGTCTTGACCGCCTACCATACCGCGTTCCCCGCAAATTTCAACCGACAATCTGTGCAACCACGTAGGGAACCGTCGCCCCAGACGTTCCGCCACCTCGCACCCGCTCGTTTGAACTCCTCCCGTAGGGGGCGGCGTCCTCGACGCCCCGCCTCAATTCACCGCCAACCCCTATTTTCCCGCCGCCTTATACACGAGCTTTATATGCTCCACATCAGGCAGCATGCCAACATGCGAGAGGCTTCCGTCAAAAAACATGCAAAGATGCCCTGACATGTCGTTTTCGGAAACGTTGTCGTCGCCGTGCGGCCAGCCCTGAAGCGACGCCGCGACGTTTTTGCCGTCTATAGAAATAACCGCCGAGCGTTTTGAATAATTGAACTCCTCACCGAATACGGACAGCAGCTTTGCTGTGTCCTCAGCCGTGGCGCACTCCATCTCCGCATGGTTTTCGCCGCCGGTATATTTAAGCGTGAAGGTGACGGCGGTGTTATAATCGGTCACCGTGTAGCTTGAGCCTTCCTTGAGCATTTCCTTAACGCTCGACCACTGCATAAGCTCGCCCGTAACGGCGGGCGTGCCGTCGAGATTGGGGCCGATGGGTATGCTCGCGGCGATGTCCGCGCGCTTGGCGGCGCGCGAAAAAAGAATGTTCATCGTCTGCGCGCCTATTGAGCCGTCCGCCATAATGCCCTGGCCGTTCTCGTCCACCTGCATCTGCTGAAATTTTATCGTTGACTCAACGGACATGCTCTGGAAATTGCCCGTCGGCTTAAAATTGAAATAACCAAGCTCCCTTAGCCTTAGCTGCACTCTTACTACCGCCTCTCCGGTGGTTTTAAAAGTGATAAGCCCCGAAAATCCCGATGAGCCGGAGGTCGACGCAGCTTGCGTTGGCGATGGGGAGGGGGCGGGCGAGGGCGATGGGGTAGGCTCCGCGTGAGCCATGGGCGCATACGCGAAAAGCAATATAAGTAATGCTATTGTTAAAAACTTTAGCTTTTTCATAAAAGCATTATAGCATAACGCATAAAAATTGTGTATAAACATTTTTTGCGCGCTGCTGTGCGCCCAAAATGATAAAAGCCGCCGCGCTCAGGCGTAGCAACAAAATTGCGCGGCTACTGCGCGTCCGTTGGGATAAGGTTTAGCATATCCTCCTCGCTCGCCACGTTTGTGTATACCTGAGGCACGTCGCCTACTATCACGTTCTCGGCTATCGCCGCCTCCGAGTATACAGTCACCGTTTCTGAAACGCCCGCCATAACAAGCTTTAGCGAAGCCGTCATGCGCAGCTTCACGCGATAGAGCGTTTGATTTATTCCGCTTGAAACAAATTCCGATTCAAATTCGCTCGTCACGCTTCCGGCCGGCGTGAAGAAAATACGTATATCAGGGCCCTTGCCAGAGAGTATGGGTATCCCGGACGCTGTGCCCACGGGAACGGTTATGCCCTGCTCGCCAAGCCGCGTCACCCTGTCCTGCGCGGCTTTGGCGCATGACGCCGCCAAAAGGTTCATTCCGCGCGTATCCGCCTGCAAAAGATAAACGCGGCTGCCGTTTTCAAAGCGCTCTATGAGCTGAAGATACTCCTCGCTTTCGCCCATGGATTCAAGTATCGCGTCGTTCATGGCGCGGGTGGATATTGCCTTCATGCGCGCAGTGCCGAGCGCGCGCAGCGCGGGCAGTATGTTGGCGCTGATGAGAATAAATAGCGCCGCAGCCGCCATGAAAATGATTATCGCCGCCGTAAGCAGCCTTTTTGCAAGCGAATGCCTGCGTCTTAGAGAAGCTTCCATCATATTACCTCAAATTTGGACTTTTTGTTAATTCATTATATGTTTTCTAGGCCCGCTTGAGGCATGGACGGTTTGTGTGGTATAATCTTTTCTATGGACGAAAACAACCGTGTAACCGAGCATGGCGAAATTTCAGAGAAGCCAAGGTTTTCCGAGCTTCTTGTTGAAAAGGTCAACGCCGTAAACGCTTGGTTTAGAAGAATGTGGGAAAAAATAGATAAGCGCCGCGATCATTCGCATGACGGCGAGCTTTTTATTGAGCGCACAAAACCGCGCCCGTTTCTTTTGGCGTGCATATTCACAATAATTAAAATGTTCATCGTGCTCGTGCTCCTCGTGGGCTGTGCGGGCGTGGGGCTTGTGCTGGGCGTCGCCAAGGCGTATATAGACACTACGCCCGAGCTTGATATAGCAAGTCTCACAAAGAGCGATAGATCCTCCTTCATCTACGATATGGACGGCAATCTCATAACCACCTTCGCGGGCATAGAGTATCGCGACTGGGTGGAGATAGAGGACGTGCCGGATATGCTCGTAAACGCTTTGATAGCCATTGAGGACGTGCGCTTTTATAAGCATGAGGGCGTTGACTATAAGCGCCTTTTCTCAGCGGTCATAAACACGCTTAGAAACGCCAATGCCCACGGCGGCAGCACGCTTACGCAGCAGCTTGTCAAGAATAAGCTCTTGAGCAACGAGCAGTCCTACAAACGCAAAATTCAGGAAGCCTATCTCGCGCTCGAGGTTGAAAAGGTAATAAGCAAGGAAGATATTTTAGAGGCGTATTTAAACGACGTCTATCTTGGCGAATCCAATTACGGCGTTAAGACCGCCGCGAGCGATTATTTCGGCAAGGAACTTTCGGCGCTCACCATAAGGGAGTGCGCCATGCTCGCCGGCATGGTGCAAAAGCCTTACGAAACCAATCCTCGCGCCAATATGTATAAGCGCACATATAAAGAGGGCGAAAAAGCCGGTCAGAATAAAATGGATATAACCGATGCGCGCACGGATCTCGTTATAGAGCGCATGTATGAAGCCGGGTTTATCACCTCTGAGCAGCGCAGCAAGGCGCTAAGCGACACCGTTAAAATTCTTGAGACCAGCGAGCAGAAGCAGGTTTCTGATATGCTCTATTTCGTCGAGTACGGCATACGCGACGTTGTGACCGCGCTCCTTGAGCAGCGTGAGCTGCCCGACACAAAGAGCAATAGAAGCATGATAGAAAATGAGCTTAGAACCAGCGCCTATCACATTTATCTCACCGTTGACAGCACCGTGCAGCATACCGTTCAGGATACGCTTTCCACCTGGGATAAGTATCCTGAGCTTGCAAACCCGTCCGCCGCGGAGGATATTGTCACCAACGCAGACGGCACGACCACAACCATAGTGCAGCCGCAGTCCGCCGCTGTAATACTCGATTATCACACCGGCGAGCTTCGCGCGATAATAGGCGGCCGTAATGAGCCAACTATGCAAAAGCAGTGGAACAGAGCCTATCAAAGCACTCTGCCCGTGGGCTCGTCAATAAAGCCTATAGCCGTTTACGGCCCCGCGCTCGATCTTGGGCTAAATCCCGCGAGCGTGATACTCAATTTTCCCGCCGCTATTGAGGGCTGGGGCGAGGGCAGCAATGGCAGCGGCTATCCCGCGATAGGCGCGGAAAAATGGATAGGCCCCGTCACGGTAAGGCGCGGCATAGTATCCTCGCTCAATGTCGTGGCGGCGCGCACGCTTTTTGAGCATGTCACGGTTGCCACGTCGCGCGAATATTTGATAAATCTCGGCGTAGACCCATCGCGCATAAATGCGGACGGGCCGGGTCTTGCGCTCGGCACCACGGGCATAACGCCAATAGAAATGGCGGCGGCGTATGGCGCGATAGCAAACGGCGGCGTATATAATGAGCCGCTCGCCTTTAGCCGCGTCGTTGACGACGGCGGAAGAGTAATTCTCGACGCGGACGATGTGCGCGACACTCATAGGGTATTTAAGGCAAGCACCGCCATGATGCTCGTAGACGTGCTCACAAACGCCGTTAAGAGCGGCACCGGCACGAAGGCGAAGATAGACGGCATCACCGTCGCCGGAAAAACAGGCACTAATAACGATTATTCTAGCGCCTATTTCGCGGGCATAACGCCATACTATGTCGGCACCGTGTGGGTGGGTCACGATGAATATAAATATAAGCTTGCCGACGGCTCAACCGGCGGCGCGGTGGCCGCGCCCCTGTGGCAGAGCTTTATGGAGAAGATACACGACGGGCTTATAGATAAGCCCATAATAGATATGCCGCCCTCGGCGGCGGGGCTTGTCAAGTGCGAAATATGCACGGTTTCGGGCAAGCTCGCAACCGAAGCCTGCCGCTTCGACGCGGATAACCGCGTTCCCGTCACGGAATGGGTTGCCAAGGAGGATATGCCAAGCGAAACCTGCGATATGCACGTTATAATGAATATCTGTCAGGATTCAGGCCAGCCCGCTTCGCCCTACTGCCCGTATTCCTCGGTTACGGCAAAGAGCGTGGTGCTGGTGAGCTCAACGAGCAAATATGCCGCGATAGACCCGCTGATTTTGCAAAAATATATGACCAATGTGGTCTATACGGACGTCACCGTTGAGCAATTCGCCACGGCGCAGTTCGATAGCTCAGCCATGTGCCGCATACACGGCTATTGGAGCGGCGCGGACGCGGAGACCCGCGTGGATATTGCCATATCCAATGCGCAGGGGCTTGTGAGCGAAATAAACGCATACCTTAACTCCGTGCAAAATCTGCCCGAAACGCATCAGAATACATTGAAAAACGGCGTTCAATACCTTCAGTATTATATTTCATTCAGAAATGTAACCACTATTGAGCGCAATACCGAGCAGCTAAGATATAATTTTGAATCCATAAAGGCGGAGTATCCGCCGGTGGCGGGGCCATGATGAATAAAAACGCCGCGCTTGAAGCGCTATATGAAAAAGAGGCTCAAAGGCTTAAAGAATACGCTGCTGCGGCCGCGCACACGGGCGAATATTTCGCGCCCGTTTTCGGCCGCGGCAATTCAGCGTCGCCCAAGCTCGTGTTTATAGGCGAAGCGCCCGGCGCGGAGGAAACTAAACTGAGCACCCCGTTCGTTGGCAAGGCTGGCAAGCAATTTGACTCGCTGCTTGAAAAGGCGGGCATAGCGCGCGAAAGCGTGTTTGTAACAAACACGGTGAAATATCGCCCAACCACGGTCAAGCCGCGCTCCGTATCCAATCGCACGCCAACGCGCAAGGAGCTAGAGGCGGGCTTGCCTTTGTTAAAAGAGGAATTGGCCGTATTGCGGCCAAAAATAATAGTAACGCTTGGCAACACGCCGCTCACGGCCGCGCTCCTGCTTTTAAAGCTTGATTTGCGCACTGTAGGCGATGTTCACGGACAGATTCTAAGCGCAAAACTCAATGACGGGGAAGCGGTGCTTTTCCCGCTTTACCATCCGGCGAGCGGCATATATAATCGGCTGCTTATCCCCGTGATGGAGGAGGACGCGCTTTGCTTGGGTAGATTGGCGGTGACATTATGAAAATATTTAAAAAGCTGGTCTTATTCGTGCTTGCGGCGCTCACTTTATGCGCCGCAGCGTCGGCGTATGCAAAAAGCGGTGAAACCGGTCAGGTAACGGCCGATGGCGTAAAGCTTCGCCAAAGCCCCAACACCGATGCGCAGGTGCTTTACGAATTGCCAATAGGAACTCAGCTCGAGGTGCTCGCCAAGGAGGACGGGTGGTATCGCGTGCTCTATATGGACGGCACAGTTGGCTATGTTAGGCAGGATTATCTATTTGTCAATTCGCAGGGAAGCCGCGGCGCTTATGTGCTTGACGACGGCGCCATGCTGCGCGGCGGACCTAGCGCGGATTCGTATGTGGTGGCGGAGCTGCACGCGGGGCAGGGCGTTAAGGTAAAAGCGCTGGTGGGCGAGTGGTATTTCACCGTCACAAACGATATGTCGGGCTATGTTCACCGCTCATATCTCACGCTCTCAAGCTCCACAACGGCGGGCGTTGGCATGCTCAAGATGGGCATGGAGGGCGGCGAAGTAAAAAAGCTCCAGTCTGAGCTGTATAGGCGCGGCTTTTTGAATAAAGACGGCATCACCGGCAGCTATGGCGCAAAGACGCGCGCCGCCGTGGCGGAATTTCAAAAGGCGTGCTCGCTTTCCTCGGCCGACGGCATAGCCGGCACAGAAACGCTCACCTCCATATACGACAGCGCCAATAAGGTTGAAAAGGCCAACGCCGATTTCATGCGCCTCAAAGGCTCGGTAGTGCTTTTGAATTGGTTTAAGGGCGGCAGCGAGTGGCTCAATAAGGGCGCGAGATTCACGGTGGTTGATGTTAGAACCGGTCTAAGCTTCCGCGCGCGCCGCTTTGGCGGCTGGTATCATGCGGACTGCGAGCCCATAACCGCTTCCGACTCCGCCGTTATAAAAAAGGCGGCGGGCGGCAGCTGGACGTGGAACAGGCGGCCGATATGGGTGGTTTATGATGGCAAGGTGGTCGCCGCGAGCATGCACTCAATGCCTCACATGAGCGAAACAATAACATCAAATAATTTCAACGGGCATTTCTGCATACACCTTTTTGGCTCAAAGGTTCATGAAAATAGCCGCGAGTGCCCAAGGCATCAAAAATGCGTACAGGAAGCCTATTACGCTGGAAAGAAATAATAAATGGGAGCGACCGAGACGGTCGCTCCCCTATTTTCTTTATTATATGCTTCCGCCAGGCATTTAAAACAGCAGCGTAAACACCAACACGATGATCACGCCGCCTATTCCCAAAACCCCAGTCAAAAACGAAGTAAACAGCGTTATTGGCAGCGTTATACCCACTATCGCGCCGAAGAAATTGAAAAGCACCAGTATCACCGCGCCGATAAGCGCGTTCACAAGCAGCTTTATAAGTATCTTTATCGGGAACGAGAGTATTTTAAAGAGTATCCACAGTATCAGCAGTCCCACTGCAAACGCCAATAGGTTGAATAGCATTGTTGTTATCCTCCTTTTCAAATCGCCTGCTTACCGGCGCGCGTTTTAACAAAAACATGTATCTTCGCCGCGCGGCTTCCATATCATATATCGCAAAATCAATTAGCTCAGGGTCCCTAACGCTTTCAAAATAGCTTATCGCGTCGTGCCATCTTTTGAGCGCGAGCGCCACCTCGTCATATCTTGTATCGGCCTTTTTCATCATATGAATAACCTCCGGTGTAATTATAGTGAGATTATGCACATAAATATTTTATTCTATAACCGAATGATGCTTTAAAAGCCTTATGAGATTATATATAAGCGCGCTATACAGCGGTATCGTCACCACCTGCTCCATCGCCCTCACCGCCACCACCGCGAGCCATTTTGGAATATCCATGCCAAAGAGCGTTCCGGCGGCAAACGGGTCTTTCCAATAAAGAATTATTATGAGGAAGGTATTTATGAATATGCTCACCAGCACCAGCGGCGACGCTGTAGCGAGAAATACGCGGCCAAATCTGTATTCCCGTTTTTTCATGAAGAAAAGCCCCGGCAGAAGCCCGAAAAGCACGGCGCTAAGCGTGAACCACGGCAAATATGCGCCCACGGGGAATATGAGCGCCGTTAGTATATCCCATATAGCCGCGGCCATGGCGCCGTAGAGAGGCCCAAAAAGTATGCCGGCAAAAATGATAGGCAGCGGCCCGAAGCCGATTTTTGCAGAAGGCGACCCTTCAAGCGTGATAGGAATGCTCAGCACCCCGCTTAGCACCACGCCAAGCGCCACGAGCATTGCGCAGACAACAAGCTTCTTGAGCGGCGTAAAGCCGCCGGGGCGTATTGATGAATCCATCTCCATTTCTTTGCCTCCGTATTATTTTATTTTATAGGTGGCGCGAACCACCTCGCCAAACGTCGCCGGGTCGTAATATAGCAGTAATAGCTCGTCCCTCACATCGGATACGGCGAAGGACGCATTAGGCAAGTCTATGACGGCCGTTTTTTCGCCGCTTAGCATATCATATTCCCATAAGGTGTAGGGGTATGGGTCTGCTTCAGCGGCTTGCGGCGCTGCGTCCGGGCTGTCCTCGCCGCCCGCGGCGCCCTCGGTGGTATTGCCGGTGAGCCTGTTTTCAATATAGTAGAGCTTATCGCTGTTTTTTGCCCACAGGAAATTATAAACGGAAAAATCGGAGGTCACAAGCGTTTCCTCGCCCGATTCGATATTTAGCACATAAAATGACGGCGAAGCCGCAGCCGTGCCGTCGGAGGCGAAGTCGCTGCCGTATTCCGCTATGGCGACGTATTTGCCATTGGCGGCAATTTCAAATGCGCCGCCCTCGTGGAACGGCTTGCGTATGCCGCCCTCGGGCTTAACGGTGTATATATTCGCGCCGGATTCAAGCTCGGTTTGCGCAAAATATACCTCGCCGTTCAAAAACGCTATATAGCTTTCGTCAGCGCCCTTTTTATCCACTATGCTGTGACGCTTGCTCTCTATTGGAACGTTGAAATCATATTGATGTATCTGTATTTCGCTCGTGCCGCCTATGGCGTATATGCTGCTGCCAAGGCTGTCCCAGGTAAAGGCGCTTATCG
>CAZZNN010000077.1:6717-9569 GCA_964655605.1 uncultured Oscillospiraceae bacterium | reverse complement strand
GGGAAATACACCGCCGCGCCCTTTTTAATGCGCGTGCAGTCCATATTGCCGCCGTGAAACTTGGGCGTCACAGTCGGCACGTCCTCGCCGTCCGGAGCGACGCCTATAACGCCTATCATGGGGTCGATGTGTATCCTGTGCCCCGCGAACTCGATAAATTCGCCGTCGAACTCAAATGCGCGCATAACCTCCTCGCCCTTAATATCCAAAAAAGCGCCTTCTCCGAAGAATGTGCCCAAAGCGCCCCACTCGCGAAGCGCAATATCCAATATCTCCACCTTTAATGTGTCGCCCGCCTTCGCGCCTTCAACATACAGCGGCCCCGTCGCCGGATTGTACATGCGCCTCACGTTGAGCCGCTTGCCCTCGCGCGTAACTGAATTGTCGTAGCAATCGTTGGTCTCAAATATCACAATGTCCCCGTCCTGGCAGGTGGCGGCGGGCGCATTTTTCGCGGACATTATATCCACTTTTTTATCTTTTGTTATTTTAAGCATATATGTTGTGTCCTTTCGCAGTAGCATAAGCCTATTTTATCAAAAAAAGGCGTGCGTTACAATGATATACATGCTATAATTATTTATATGTGTGTGGGTTTTTATATTTTTCACCCGTGCGCGGAATTATTTTTCTTATTTTATTGGAGGCATTATCATGGAAAAAGTCAAGCGTCGCTTCGGCGATCGCCGGGACGGTATGCTCATAAGGGACCTCGACCCAATGCACTTTATAGTCCCTTTGATATACCCCAACCGCTGCGATAACGAGGCGTACATCTCAGAGCGCATAGACCTAAGCAAGCTCAACGCTTATGTCAAGGCAAAAAACGAGCAGGAAACGGATTTCCCCTACACAATATTTCATGTGCTGGTCGCGGCGCTTTTAAAGACGCTCACGTTAAGACCCAAGATGAACAGATTCATCCAAAATAAAAATGTGTATCAGCGCAATGTTGTGTCCGCATCGTTTGTGGTGAAAAAATTATTCACGGACGACGCCGCCGAGGCGCTCGCTTTCGTCTATTCAGATCCTACGGACAATCTTGAAGCTATCCGCGCCAAGATATATAAGCAAATTTCCTCCTGCCGGAGCGACAAGCTCGACAGGTCTACAGACAGCATGGATATTTTAAACCGCATGCCGCGTTTCCTTTCAAAATTCGCCGTCAACTGCATAAGATTTTTGGATAGGCATGGCTGGTGCCCGCAGGTTTTGATAGGCTCAGACCCCTATTATTCCTCCTGCATAATATCCAATCTTGGCTCGATAAAGCTAAAATGCGGCTATCATCACCTTACCAACTGGGGTACGAACTCGGTGTTCTGCGTAATGGGGCAGAAGAAAATGTCACCGGTGTTCGATGAAGCCGGCCGCGCCGAAATGCACGAAACGGTGGATATTGGCCTCACCATAGACGAGCGCATTGCCGACGGCTACTATTACTCAAAATCCGTCAGGCTCTTAAAGCATCTGCTCCAGAATCCGGAATTATTGGAGCTTCCCTTGAATCAGGAGGTTGAATACTAATATGGAATACATTACTTTTCCCGTAAGCGATAAAGTTCAGGCGCCCTGGCGCAGAATATACGGCGACGTGCCCGCGCACATAGATTATCCCGATATAAGCATGGTTGAAGGGCTCAGGCTTCAGTCCCTCACGCGGCCGGATCAGGAAGCGTTCGAGTTCATGGGCGGCCACACCACATTTAAAAAAATGATGCAGCAGATAGACCAGGTGGCGCGCAGCCTGCGCGCGCTTGGCATAAAAGAGGGCGACTGCGTTACCGTTTGCATGCCCAATGCGCCGCAGACCGTTTTGATGTTCTACGCGATAAATAAGGTCGGCGCTATAGCGAGCATGATACACCCGCTTTCCAGCGAAAATGAGATAGAATTTTATCTTAACGACTCAAACAGCGTGCTCGCCATCACTCTCGACCAGTTTTATTTCAAATTTGAGGCAATACGCGCTAAAGTAAAGCTTAAAAACCTCATTATCACAAGCGTTGCGGACGCGCTAAGCCCCGTTATGAAGGTGGGCTACAAGCTCACCGAGGGCCGCAAAATAAAGCCCATACCCAAGGACGCGCCGGTTATAATGTGGAAGGATTTTCTTGCAAAGGGTCTTACCTTCACTGGCGAGGCAGAGGTGGTGCGTCACGGACGCGACGCGGCCGTCATACTTTATAGCGGCGGCACGACGGGCGTGAGCAAGGGCATTATGCTTTCAAACCTCAATTTCAACGCGCTGGCCATGCAGACCATATCCATGGCCAACTGCTTTAAGCCCGGCATGAGCATACTTTCGATAATGCCCATGTTCCACGGCTTTGGCCTTGGCATAGGCATACACACCTTCCTTTATGTGGGCGGCCGCTGCATACTCGTGCCGCGCTTCACGCCCGCGAGCTTTGCAAAGCTCATAAAGGATAAAAAGCCCAATTTCATCGCGGGCGTGCCCTCGCTCTACGAAGCGCTGCTGCGCACCGATGAGATCAAAAATGCCGATCTTAGCTGCCTAAAGGGCGTTTTCTCCGGCGGCGACTCGCTCTCGCCCGAGCTTAAAAAGCGATTCGACAAATTTCTCATCGAGCACAATGGCAAGGTGGTTATCCGCGAGGGCTACGGCACCACCGAATCCGTCACCGCGAGCTGCCTCACGCCCTATAATACCGCGCGCGAAAGCAGCATAGGCATACCCTTCCCCGATACCTATTACTGCATAGTAAAGCCCGGCACGAACGACGTTGTGCCCTACGGCGAGGAAGGCGAAATATGCCAGGCCGGCCCCACCATCATGATGGAATACCGCAACCAGCCCGAGGAAACCGCCAACACCATGCGCGTGCATG
>CAZZNN010000077.1:0-6617 GCA_964655605.1 uncultured Oscillospiraceae bacterium | reverse complement strand
ATACTTGAGCATTGCAAGAAGAATATCGCCAAGTACGCCATGCCCTACGACCTTGAGTTCCGCGACGAGCTGCCAAAGACCTTGGTTGGCAAGGTGGCCTACCGCGTGCTTGAGGAGGCCGAGCTTAAAAAGATAAAGGAAGCCGTCCCCGCCGAAGACGCGGCCGTAGCCGCCGCAGCGGGAGCCGCGAAGTAACGGAAATTGAAAAGGGCTGTCCGGAAACAGATAGCCTTTTTTTAGAATACTGCGCCGGGCGCGGCGGGATGTGGGCATCCCGCCCTACGGAAATACGGGCCGCGTTCCCCGCAGGGCACGTCAAAATCGCAGATTTTGACGTGCCGCATTCCTCCCGGCACCCCCGCCGCCCGGAATGGCGGATTGTGTTTCGCACATACTGACTGCTGCAAGGAGAACGCGAAAGCGCTACAAATCGTCCGCGTCCTGCACCGGGTCGTCATATCCGCCTTCTCCGCCTTCGCTCATGCCAGTATAGCTCCCCAAAACGTCCGAATGCACGCGGCCGCACCGCTGCTCGCGCATTGTGCGCACCATATCGCGCACCAAGGCGCGCTTTTCATCTCTATTTTCCATGTCGTCCTCCCTTTTTTGCCTAGTTTGCACAGAATTAACGCATAATATCATATTTCACTATTGACAATAATGTGTATTCCATTTATACTGTGTATCACACACTAATCAATGTGATACTATATGGTGTGCAAGCGAAAGGGGAAAGTGAGGCGAACGCATTGAACTATGATGAAATAGTAGCAGGGCTCATGCTCGAATTAAGGCGCGGCACGCTCATAATGCTCGTGCTTGAGGCGCTAAAGCAGCCCAAGTACGGCTATAGCCTTGTTAAGCAGTTTGAGGACAGCGGCGTCAGGGTGGAGGCGAACACGCTTTATCCGCTCATGCGCAGGCTTGAGGCGCAGGGGCTTTTATTGAGCGAGTGGGAAACCTCGGGCGCGAAGCCGCGCAAGTATTACAGCACCACGCCGGACGGCATAGAGGTGCTCTCCCGCGCAAAGACGCAGTGGCAGGCGTTTGCAAGCAGCGTAAATAATTTTCTGGAGGGGGAAATATGAAATATCAAGAGCTGATCGAGCGTTACATATACGCCGTCACAAGAAGAATGCAGGGCAATGCCCGGAGGGACGTGGCCAAGGAGCTTGAGAGCATAATAAGCGATATGCTCGATGAGCGCTGTCAGGGCAGCGCGCCCACCGAGCAGGACGTGCGCATAATATTGGCTCAGCTTGGCACGCCAAACGAGCTTTACGCCAAATACGATTCCAACGCCAATAAATATCTTATTGGGCCCGAGTATTTTTCAAAATATGCGTTCGTGCTCAAAATTGTTGGCATAAGCGTTCTTGGCGCGATAGCGCTGGCGATGGGCATAGTGTCCGTAATTAACAATACGCCATTTATACTGTCGTTTTTGCAGTTGGTAGCAGCGAGCACAGTCGGCCTTTTTATGGGCTTTGCGGTGGTTACGCTGGTGTTCGCTGTGTTTGAGTGGCGCCACATCAAGCTCGACGATTTTAGTTCGGACGACACCATAGACAATCTCCCGCCCGTGCCAAAGCGTGCGGAGAGCGTGAAAACGCCGCCCGCTGGCGGATCGGTTGCGGGGATAATCATGAGCGTGCTCTTCACGCTGTTTTTGCTCACCTGCACGGACTATATCATAATATATTTCACCGACGGCACGCCGCCCATACCCATATTCAACACAGAAGCCATACGCGGCGCGTGGGCGATACTCCTTGGCATGATGGTTTTAAGCGTGGCGCGCGAGCTCATACACATAGTTGAAAAGGATTATACGCCAAGGCTTTTCGCCGTGACGCTCGCCACGGAGGTGCTCTCAATGCTGCTCGCCATACTCTTTTTCCTGCCAAACAACCTGCTCGCGCCAGAGTTTTTTGTAAGGCTAACGGGCGTATTCTCCGGCAACCTGCGCTTCATGTATCTTTTCTTTGCGAACCTCGGCTATATAATTATGGATATTATAATCGTGTGTACGGTTATAGATATAATCAGCCTCACCGTTAAGACGGTAAAGGCCAAGGCCGAGCGATAAGCCCCCGTTTTAGGGAGAATGGCGGCGCATTGCCATTCTCCCTCCAAGCCGCGCGCTTAGCGCAACATATCCCCGTCCGTTTTTGCATTTTAATTTTCATATATTCTGCATTTTCATGCAAAATTCCGGAAAAAGTGTTTTATTGCAAGGTATATTGTGGTATATTAAATTCAGACCCTTACCATAATTTACTATCTGCGGACGGAGAATTGGCGGTATGGCTAAAGTGTATAAAAAGCTTTCACCCTGTCTTACATTTATAATGATAGTATTTGGCCTTATAATGCTCGCGACCGCATTTTTTGGCGAAAACTCATATCTGGGTGCGGACGAGCGCCTTGAAAGAGTGCGCCTGATAGGCGAATACAGCGTAGACGGGCTTACTCCCGCGCCGCTCACGGAGGATACGTCCTTTGACGCTGTTGACAAGCACCGCGTGACCTTAAAAGGTCATTTCGATAAAGATATTGAAAAAAACGTCACGCTGATGATGCGCATACACAATATTTCCGTAAGCCTGCGCGTAAACGGCGAGGAAATTTTCACATACGGCAAGAAGGGCACATACCCATCTGTGGCTCATTCGGCCGGCAATGTGTGGCAGAGCTTCGTATCACCCGGCATAACGAGCGATGATGAAATAGAGATAATACTCAATAATTTTTACAGCGAGGTCAATCACGATACATTTGAGCTTTTCGTAAACGAGCTGCGCATAGGCTCCGAGCGCGCGCTGTTTTATGAGCTTCTGCGAAAATACGCGTTCACTATCGAGTGCAGCATGCTCATAATAAGCCTTGGCGTGTTCGTGCTGGCTTCGGCGTGCATAATGCATTTTCGCGGCACAAAGGGGCTTGGGCAGCTCTTTAGCTTTGGCCTTTTATCCACCGCGGGCGGAATATGGATGTTCACCGAATTTGAAACGCTATCCTTCCTGGTGCCGTATCCCGTTTACGGGACTATGCTGGATATGTTCGCGCAGCTAATGCTGCCGCCGTTTGCGCTGCTCCATTCATTGAGCTACATAAAGCATGATAAGCTCCAGAAAATTGGGCGAATGGTGTTCTGCGGCACAATGGTGTATAACACGTTCGTATTCCTGATGTTCATATTCGGCATAATGGACCCATACGAATTGCAGCGCATGCACGTTCTCATAGCGCTTATTGATATAGGCGGCGGCTTTGGCATGCTCATATACAATGCCGCCATCACTGGCGATAAGCAAATGCGCGGCGCGCTTTTGGCCTTCATGCCCACCGTGGCGGGCGGCATGCTCGATATTGCCAATAATTTTATAGGCTTTTCAACTATGTTCTTCTTTAAGTATGGCTTCGTCGTGTCTATGCTGATACAGCTCTTTGGCATATCGGACTATATGCGCATGGCGTCCGTCAATCAGGTGAAGAACACTCAGCTTGAGAAGGATTTGCTTGAAAGCCGCGTGGCGCTTATGATGAACGGCATACGGCCGCGCTTCCTTTACAATGCGCTAAATTCCATACGCATGGTCGTGCGCAACGACCCTGAGCGCGCGGACGAGGCGCTGCTCGACCTTTCGGATTATCTGCACGCCAATCTTTCCGAGCTTGGCAATGAAAACATGATAAGCTTCAAGCAGGTGATGAATAATGTCAACTGCTATTTGAGCATAGAAAAAATCCGCCTCGCGGAGCGGCTCACCGTGGATTACAATATCGGGTATGTGGATTTCAAGCTTCCAGCGCTGTCGCTCGAAACAATAGTTGAGAACGCGCTTAGAAACGGCATTGAGCGCAAGCCCGGCGGCGGCACGATAAGGGTGAAGACGGAGCTCAAGCAGAACATAGTTTACATCACCGTCTCGGACGACGGCGCGGGCTTCAATCAGGACGATTTAAAGACCGGCAACGACGGGATAAACAATGTGAAGCTGCGCCTCGACTATCTGTGCGGCGGCACATTAAGGCTCGTGAGCGAGCCATGGGTCGGCACTACGGTGACAATAAAGCTTCCGGTCGAAAAGGTGAAGGAAACCGCCGAGGAGATCGAGCTCGACTCCGAGGAAGCCCCGCGACCGGAAACCGAAGAATAAAAAAGCATTGGCCGCGTCACCCCTTGCGGGCGGGTATCCCAAACAGGGATCATGCAAACATATCGCTAAACGCCGGGGACGGCGTTCCCTATGGTGTTACCAGCACGTATCCGTGCGCCGCGCACACCCCAGCGTCACACACCCCCGCGTCACACGCCCCCGCGTAGGGGACGGCAAAATCGCAGATTTTGGCGCCACCCGCGCCTTTACGCCGCCTTCCCCAAAATCTAACTGCCTATAAATTTCAAATATTCCTTCTCCGGCAGCGGACGGCTATACACATAGCCCTGCAAATGGCAAACGCCGAGACGCTCAAGCGCGTCGGCCTGCGCTTTCGTTTCAACGCCCTCGGCAACTATGGCCTTGCCCAAGCGCTTTGTCATTGTGACTATGCTCTCAAGTATCACCCGCGAGCTTTCACCGTCCTTATCAAAGCACGGCCAAATAAGGCTTTTATCGAGCTTTAAAAGCGCGTAGGGGAGCTTGGCGAGCTGCGCGAGGTTTGAATAGCCGGTGCCGAAATCGTCTATGGAAAATTCGCAGCCCATATCAATAAAGCGCCGCATATTATCGCGCGTGGTATCCCCCGCCTCAACGGCGGCCGTCTCCGTTATTTCAAAATTGAAGAATGACGCCGGCACGTCGTATTTTGCCATTATCGCGCCGTAAGCGGCGGCAAGGTGCGGCTCGCCCGCCTGCATTCCGGAGAGATTGACCTCTATATATTTAACTCCCCTGTCATATAGGCGCTCGCGCGCGACCATTTGGCACACTTTTTCAAGCACTATCTCGCCAATGCGCCCTATCTGCCCGCGCCGCTCAGCGCAGAGAATAAATTCGTCCGGCGGCACATAGCCAAGCGTCTTATCGTCCTTGAGGCGCAAAAGCGCCTCGGCCGTGGCAAATGTGCGCGAATTTGTGGAAAATATGGGCTGATAAAAGACCTCGAACCCGTCAAACTCTATCGCGTGCTCAACGAGCGCCTCCACCGCGGCGCGGCGCTTGATAAAATCGATCTCGCGCGCGCCCGCCATGCGCACGATCTCCTTTGACACGTTCGCCTCGAGCATATAGTCGAGCAGCTTGCATATCGCATCGAGATCGCCGCCGTATTTGGGGCACTCAAGCACGTCTATGTGAAAACGTCCCGTGAGCGTTATGCGCTGCTCCGTCCATGGCGCGTCCATGCGCCCGCGCACGCGCGAAGCCGCCTCCCAGGCGCGCTCAGAATTGCCCGGAAGCATGAATAAAAGCGCGTTGCCGCGATAATGGCACACGTCCGTGCCTGAAAATTCCCTTAGCGCGTCCGACAGCTCGCATAAAAGCGCGTTCGTGGCGGCAAAGCCGAATTTGGTGTTTATCGCGCTCATGCCGTCCACCACCACGTTCACTATAACAAACTGCTTGCGGCGCCCAAGCCGCTCGTGCAGCATAAATTCAAACGCGCGGCGATTGAAGCAGTTGGCCGCAAAGTCGATATGCACGCTTGGATCCTCAAGCGAAAGATAAAGATGCAGCATCATCACCGCCACCGACAGCCCCGAAAGCAGCACGCCGGGGAAATTATACTGCGTAACCGCGATTATCACCCAAAAGACCGTGCCCGAAACGAGCGCGCGGCGCGTATTCTTTGAATAATCGCTCCTGTGCCTTATCACCCTTAGGTTTGCAAGCAGCATGTATACCGCCGCGCACGCGTACAGCGCGTAAACCATGGGGCCGTAGGAATAAACCGTCGCGCCGTCCACATGATAATAAAGCTCGCCAAAAAGCACGAAGCCCATCGCGATAAAATACGGCACGGACACCAGCAGAAAATATATTTTCTTCATGCGCCGCTCTTTGCGGCCCAGTATCGCCACATACATATACATGAAATAGAGCATTGTGTCTATAGAGCCGATAAAAAGCTGGTGCGCGAGCCTGTTTAGCCACGCGGGGACAGTGTCAATATGGGAAATGGTGTAAACAGTGGTTATGTCGAAGGCGAGGTTTATGCACGCGCAAATCAGCATGCCCGCAAAAAAGCCGGCCGAATAAAGCTTTATGCGCTTCGTGCCGAAGAAATTGGCCGCGATGACCGCGAGGATTATCACAGCCGCTATCTGGAATTTCGCGTTGATGAAAAATGCGCTGCCCATGTAATCACCTCATTATATTTTATCATAACATATTTACACCAATGTGTCATTACAAATGTGATGCGGCGGGCGCGCTACGGGGTGCAAGACAGCGGACAGACGCCCCCGTAGGGCGGGGGCTTGCTCCCGCCGCGCATTCCCCCCCGCCCGCACATTCTGTCGCCCCCCGTAGGGCGGGGGCTTGCTCCCGCCGCTCACCCCCCCGCCCGCACATTCTGTCGCCGCCCCCGTAGGGCGGGGGCTTGCTCCCGCCGCGCATTCCCCGCCCGCATATTCTGTCGCCGCCCCCGTAGGACGGGGGCTTGCTCCCGCC
>CAZZNN010000076.1:0-9637 GCA_964655605.1 uncultured Oscillospiraceae bacterium | reverse complement strand
CTGATCTTCAGGTGCTCGCGGAGCAGGTGCCATCAATACCCAATATTGTGCTCATACTCACCGTTGCGGCGGGCGTGGGCATATTCCTGGCGCTCGCGGTGCTAAGAATAGTTTGGAAGGTTGACCTTTCGCTATTGCTTATAGGCATGTATATACTGCTTCTTGGCATATCCTTTTTTGTGCCAAAGGAATTTCTCGCCGTCGCTTTCGACTCAGGCGGCGTGACGACAGGGCCTATCACAGTGCCTTTTATCATGGCGATGGGACTTGGCCTTGCCTCATACAGAGGCGATAAGGACGCCGCGGACGACAGCTTCGGCCTCGTGGCGCTCTCAAGCGGCGGACCCATACTATCCGTGCTTTTGCTGGGCTGCTTTTACAATACCGGCGAGGCGGCCTACACGAGCACGCCCGTTATGTCCGTAAGCACCATGCGCGACGTTGCAAAGGCGTTCGCGTGGGAGCTGCCGCGCTACCTAAAGGACGTTTTCATATCCATACTGCCCATTGCGGCGGTATTCATAGTGTTTCAGCTAATATCGCGCAGGTATCATAAAAGGCAGCTAAAGCGCATAGCCATCGGCTTTTTATACACATTCCTGGGTCTTGTGCTTTTCCTTTGCGGCGTCAACGTTGGGTTTGCACCGGTCGGCATTATGCTCGGGCGCGAGCTTGCGGGCATAGAGTGGAACTGGCTATTGATACCCATAGGCATGCTGATAGGCTTTTATATCGTAAAGGCGGAGCCTGCCATACAGATACTCAATAAGCAAATACAATCCGTCACCAACGGCACAATATCCGAAAAATCGATGAACCGCTGTCTTTCGCTTGGCGTGGCGTGCAGCGTTGGGCTTTCCATGCTGCGCGTTATAAGCGGGATAAGCATACTGTGGATAATAATTCCGGGCTATATAATCGCGCTCGTGCTTTCAAGGCTTGTGCCCAAGCTATTCGTCGGCATAGCGTTCGACTCGGGCGGCGTCGCCTCCGGCCCTATGACCACAACATTCCTGCTGCCGCTTAGCATAGGCGCATGCGAAATGGTTGGCGGAAATCTCATGACGGACGCCTTTGGCGTTGTGGCGCTGGTGGCGCTCACGCCGCTTATCGCGGTGCAGATAATGGGGCTCGTATATAAACTCAAGCTTAAAAAGCTCGAAGAATCTGCCGCTGCCGCATTCGTGCTGCCTGCCGACAGTGATGAGATAATCATCTTCTGGGAGGAGTAACAAATGGAAAAGAATTTAACTCCGCTTAGCGTACTCACGCTCATAACAACGCCAAAGCTTGCGGACAAGGCCGAGCAGCTATTCTACACCTTAAAGCTGCCCGCTCAATATCAATTCAATGCTTATGGCACCGCGTCCAGCGAAATAGTTGACCTTTTGGGGCTTGGCGATATAGATAAGCGCGCCGTGATGTGCATACTGCCAAAAAATCTTGCGGACAGCACGCTCAACACCCTGCACACAAAGCTAAAGATGGGCGGGGTGAACAGCGGCATCGCATTCACGATGTCCGTTTCGGGCTGCAACAGCTATCTATTGCGCATTACAGACGCTTTGGAGGCAAAAACGTATGAAAACGACGGAAAGGATATAACCAATATGAGCAAGCACTCATTGATAGCGGCAATAGTTAATCAAGGCTTCAGCGAGGAAGTTATGGAAGCCGCGCGCTCCGCGGGCGCGATGGGCGGCACGGTATTCCCTAACCGCCAGATAGCGGACGAAAACACGGTGAACTTTTGGGGGCATACCGTTCAGGAGGAAAAGGAAACCGTTATAATTCTCGCGAATGATCAATCAAAACTAAAGATAATGCAGGCGATAAGCGAGAAATGCGGCATGCATAGCGACGCAAAGGGCGCGGTGCTCTGTGTGCCGGTTGACAATGTGATGGGGATAAGCTAAGCCCAAGTTAAAAGAGTGCGATCTTGCACTCTTTTTAGTTTGCCGCCTTTTGCCTGCTCGCTTTGCTTGCGGGCGGCAAAAGGAATATGCGGCATTTTTAATTGAATTTATTCCGTTAACGCGGCCACGGATTTATCGTGAGCCGCTTTTACGGCCTTGAAGCATGCGCGGCACTCATCCAAGCCGGCGCGGGCTCTAAGCTTTTCGTTCAGGGCCTTGCTCGCGCAGTAAAGCTCCGTCATGGCGAGGCTCGCGCCGAAAGCCTGGAGCGCGTGCGCCGCGCTGACGGCGGCCTCGCTGTCGTTACGCTCGAGCGCGTGCGTGAGCGTAGCAAAGTTTGAATCGCGCAGATAATTTTTGAGCGCTCTCTCGTATGCGCTTTCGTCGCCCGAAAAGCGCTTTATGCCGGAATGAATGTCAATCCCCGCCGCCATGAGTTTAGCTTCGTTCAACATTTAACACTGCCTCCCGTTCCCGCCGTTTTATTAACTATAATATGCCCGTTTTTATGCAGTTAGGGCGCAGCCAAGCATAAAAAGTCAACATGCCGCAGCCGCGCCCAAGATTCATTTTTTATTGCGCTTCGTGCATGAGGTCGCGCCATATCGTGTTAACCGTTTCCATACACTCGAAATAAAGCTTGCTTATTATGTTCAGCGGCAGCGCCAGCTCCTGCGCGTATTGATTTAAGTGCAGCCAGTCGGCACATTCGTAGCATGTGACAAGCTTAAATATCTTGCCCGCAGAGCCTTCGCCGTCAACGAGCGCGGATTTTATCTCCGGCGTTATATCAAGTCCGTCGAGCACCTCGCTCAGATTTTTATTGAGCAAGCCTCCCAATGTGGAAAGCATGCCCATGAGATAGCACTCGTCCGCCGTCAGGCCAAGGCCGCTGACGAACGGCTGGAGCTTTGAGCAGAATGTCGCGCGCATAAAGCTGAGCTTTATAAATTCCTCCGGAATATCGCTGCTCGACTGGAAGCTCAAAAGATATATCCACTGCTTTAGCTGGTCAAGACCCAAAAGCGTAAGCGCCTGCTTTACCGAGCCAACCCTTTGCCTAAGCGCGAAATACGCGGAGTTGACGAGCTTTAAAAGCGCATACGTCAAGCTTACATCGCGGGCGATTATGCTCTCTATTTCGTCAAACTCAGGCTCGGAGCGGGTTATGGCAACCATGAGCTGAAGGAAGTTGGCGGGCAGGTGGTTTGCCTGACGCACCTCGCTTAGCTGCGCGTTTGCTATATAGGCGCCTTGGAAATGGTCTACGCCAAGCTTTTGCGCCACCTTGAGCGTTTGCTCGTCGTTTACGTTATAGGCCATTACCTCCTTGCCAAGCGCGTGCGCCACCTCGATTATGCTAAGGTGCGAATGGGTGAGCTTGGAAAGATTGATCTTGATATAATCGATCTTGTCTATAGTGCTTATGCTGCGGGCGTTGAAATCGAAGCCAACATGCGCCACCTTATAGCCCTGCGCACGAAGCTGACCCACCATGCCGAGCGCTTTTTCATTGAGTATTATTTCATCGTCTATCTGAACGACCATTGTTTCAGGCTTGAAAATGCTTGGAACATTGCGCTCTATGAGGTTGGGCGTGAACGTCATGAATATGCACTTTTTAGAGTCCTCAGCGCTTGCCTCCGCCGAATAGTTGGACAGGAACGTTTCAATAGCGGTGGCGGCGTCGCTCTCATCCTGAGTTTCCTCGCTTGGCGCGTCTGGATTAGTGTAAAGAATCTCATAGGCCCAAGCCTTGAGATCTTTATCATGTATGGGCTGCCTTACTATGTAACTCTGGTGCATTTGTTCCCTCCCATATACGCGGCGGCGTCGGTGAGCTGTGCTCAACGCCTAGTCATCATTTAATTATACAGTAGCTTTTTTTATTTCGCAATATCAATATGTTTTCACAGCGGGCGTATATCGCTAAACGGGAATATCACGCCGCGCGCCTTGCCCACTATTCTGTAATACGGAATAGGCCCCACTGTGGCCGAACGGCTGTCCTTGCTCGCGTTGCGGTTATCGCCCATCACCAGCACGCAATCCTCCGGCACTGTGGTCTTTTCATAATCGCTAAACATCATTTCGTCGACATATTCATCCTCGTTTATAAGCTCGTCGTTTATATAAAGCTGACCGTAGCTAACCTCCACGGTGTCGCCCGGCAAGCCAATAACGCGCTTTACGCAGCTCACCGTATAGCCCGGATAGAAGCATATAATTATATCGCCGCGCTTGGGGCGTTCGAACATATACGTCACCTTTTCAACGGCCATGCGCTCGCCGTCGAGCAGAGTGTCATACATGGAGCTGCCGTCCACGCGCACCGGCTCAAACACGAAAAGCCTTATCGCGAACGCGATTATCAGCACCGCCGCGAGATACAGCACAAATTCCTTGTCGCTCGCGCTCTTATAGGGTTTATCCTTTTCGTGACGCTTCATGGAGCGCTTTTGCAGATTTTTTATCAAATTTTTATCTTCCAAAGCTTTCGCCTTCCTTCGTTTCCGTTTGCGCTGCGCCGAGATTTTTCTTGGCGCGCTTTATAAACTCAAGCCTGTCGAGCATTATTATGCGCCCGCAGGACGAGCATTTAAGCTTCACGTCCGCGCCAACGCGCGTGACGACCCACTCGTTGGCTCCGCAGGCATGGGGCTTTTTCATTATTATGCGGTCGCCCAAGTTAAAATTTTCTATCATATTTATAACCATAGCTTTCGCTTGCGAAAGCTTCCCTATAAGCATGAAAGACGCAGTCTTTCATGCTTTCACCATTAAATTTGATTATAGCATTGCCGCCCCATTTTGGCAACTTTAGTGCACTAAATAAGGGAGCTTTCGCTCCCTTATAGCTCATAGCGCGCTCTCGTCGGAAATAAGCTTGTCTACAAGCGCCTGCTGCCAGTCCCCCACAGGCTCAAGGCGGCCAAAGAAAAAGCGCAGCTCCTTTGGCTCAAACACGAAGCGCATGCCGCCTATAAGCTCTCGGTTCTTATGCAGCCACGCGAGCCTGTCCGCCACAAAAAGCGCCTGCGACATTGTGAATACCCGCCTTGGCATGGCAAGGCGCACAAGCTCCATTTTAGCCGGGTGCTCGCTGCCGTCGGGGTTTCGCTCCTCGCTCATGGTGCCGCGCTCCATGCCGCGTATGCCGCCCGCAAGATATATTGCGGCCGTAAGCGCCGCCGAGGGGAATTGCTCGTTACATACATGCGGCAAAAACGCCCTCGCGTCTATATGACAGCCAAGCCCGCCCGCCGGAGTTACCACGGGCACGCCGCGCTTTATGAGCTCGCCCGTTAGAAATTCAATAAACATGGGGCCTTGGCTTATCATATCCTCGTCCATGGTTTCCTCAAGCCCCACGGCCATAGCCTCCATCTCCCTAACGGACATGCCGCCGTAGGTAAGGAAGCCCTCAAAAAGCGTTACCATGGCGCGCATGGGCGCCGCAACGGACTCGTCGCGCAGAAGTATGCCGCCGCCGCGGGCGCAGCCGAGCTTTCTTGCGGAAAAATAGATTATATCAAAAAGCTCCGCGAGCGCGCGGGTTATCTCCCGCACGGACATATTTTGGCACTCCGCCTCGCGAGTTTTGATAAAATGGAGGTTATCCGCGAGCAGGCTAGCGTCCATGATGAGCGGTATGCCGTTCTCATGCGCGAGGCGGCTCACCTCGCGCGCATTTTGCAGCGAAAAAGGCTGCCCGCCTATGAGATTCGTGCCCGCCTCCATGCGGATAAAGGCGAGCCTGTCCCCATCGGTCGCGATAAAGCTTGCAAGCGCCAAAATATCCATATTGCCCTTAAATGGCTCGTCATTATTTATCTCAAGACCCTTGGGGGACGTAAACTCGCGCACCTCGCCGCCAAGGCGCAATATATGCGCCTTCGTGGTGGTGAAATGATAATTCATCGCCGCCACCTTGCCGGGCTTTATAAAATATTCGGCCAAAATATGCTCCGCCGCGCGTCCCTGATGCGCGGGCAGGAATATGGGCAGGCCGAAAAGCTCTATCAGCTTCGCTTCAAGCTTATAAAAGGTTTTGCTGCCCGCGTAGGCGTCGTCCGCGACGCACATGGCGGCAGTCTGCGCGTCCGACATGGCGTTTACGCCGCTGTCGGTTAGCATATCTAAGAAAACGTCGTCATTGCGGAGCAAAAACGTATTGCCGCCCGCCTCGCGCATGGCGTCAAGGCGCGAAAGCGGGTCTAAGAGCCTGAGCTTTTGCACAACACGTACCTTGTGCATTTCAATGGGAGTTCCCGCGAGCTGCGGATCGAAGAATTTGAGTTTCATTTTTCTATCCTTTCAAAAATAAGTTTTTCTCGCAAGCTCGACGGGTAATAAAAAAGCCGCCCTCCATAATAGAGGACGACCTTGTAAGTCGTGTTACCACCTCGGTTCGCCGTGCGCCTTGCGGCGCGCAGCCTCGTAAAGTACGGCTCTTTTAGAGCGATACCCTGCCGATATAACGGTCGGACCCGTCCTGAGAGCCTACTGACGCGTTCATGCGTTTTCAGCCGGAAGCTTTTGCGTGTATTCCCGCGGCATATCCTATTGCCTCGCACCAAAATGGCAACTCTCTGAAGGACTGTTTTGCGGTACTATTTCGCCGTCATAGCCTTTGCGATTGAAATGGATTATAAACCCTATTTCTTGCTATGTCAACAAAATAATATATTCTGTTTTCTAATATGTGATATGCTACAGCAAACTCTGGCCGTTTATAACGAGCCTGAACTTGAGCTTTAGCGCCTCCGCGGCGCGGCGGCACAGCAGCATGCGCTGGAGAAATATTTCAAAATAGTCCATAACGGAGCAATACTGTATATCAATAGTGAGCGAAAGCGTGATGTTCTCGCGCGCGTCGTCTATCAAGGTGGATGCCTCGCGGGCGGCAAAATTCACGCGGTCGTGGATATCAAATAGGGTTGGGTCTGTAGCCCTCACGCGCGTGTAGCGCACATCGGTCTTGTCGGCAAGTATTATGGCCGCCGCTATTGGGTTAACCGGATAGGCGGTGCTCTCGTCGTGATTGCCTATGGCGGAGATAATATCGGCTATATCCTCAGGCCCGGCGCCCATTCTATCGAGTATCCTAAAGGCCATCACGGCGCCGCTCTGCGCGTGATCCTTGCGATTGACCACATTGCCTATATCGTGAAGATACCCCGCTATCTGCGCAAGCTCTATGAGCTTTTCATCATAGCCCATAGTCTCAAGAATGTATTTCGCCGTGGCCGCCACCTTGGTTACATGCGCGAAGCTATGCTCAGTATAGCCAAGCGCAATGAGCGATTCGTCGGCCTTTTTGATGTATGCCTTTATATTGGGATCGTGCTTTATTTGGTCGAAGGTTATCATGGCTATTGCTCCTTCAATATCTGCGCTGCGGCGTAGTTTTCCACCTCCGCGCGCGTTTTTTCTATATCTATTGTGGTAAATTCACCGTTTTCATAGAGCACTTTTCCGTTTACCATAGTGAGATAAACGTCGCGTCCGGTCGCGCAATAGGCGAGCGCGGCGGCGGGGTCATACACGGGGCACATGCTCGGCGCGTCCGTTGAAAGCAATATTATGTCGGCCGGCCGGCCGGTTTCTATTATGCCGCCCGCGAAGCGCTGCGCGCGCGCGCCGTTTTTTGTGGCAAGCTCAAGCGCCTCATAAGCGCTCATCACGGCGGGGTCAAGATTGAGCCCCTTTACCAAAAGCGCCGCGAGCTTGATTTCTTCAAAAAGGTCGTGCGTATTATTCGAGCAGCAGCCGTCCGTGCCAAGCGCCACGTTCACGCCATGCCTTTTAAGCTTCATTATATCGGCCATGCCGCTGCCAAGCTTGAGGTTGGACACGGGGCAATGCGCCACGCTCACGTTTTTTTGCGCCAGAATATCCATATCCTCATCGCTTAGCCATACGCCGTGCGCAACGGTGGTGTGCGCGTCGAAAACGCCGTGCTCATAGAAAGCCCGCGCGGGCGTTACGCCGCGTCTTGCCACGCATTCTTCATGCTCGGACTTGGTTTCGCTAAGGTGGATATATAAATTTAAATCGTGCTTCAGCGCGAGATCGCGCATATAGCGCCAGCCTATGGGGTGAGTGGTATATTCGGCGTGAATGGCGGCGTCCGCGCGGATACGGCCGTCGTCAAGGCCGTTATAATCCTTTATGAGCGCGTCCGTCTCGGTAAATGTCCTGTCTGAAAAATCGAGCGCGTTTTCATCGAAGGAAACGAGCGCGTTTGAAAACGACGCGCGTATGCCAATTTCATAAGCGAGCTTTGCTGTGGCAGGCGTGAAGAAATACATATCGCTCACGCTCGTTGTGCCGCTGGCTATCTGCTCGGCAAAGCCAAGGCGTGCGCCAGAGAGCACGCTGCGCTCGTCCAAGCGGCGCTCAACGGGGAAAACCCTGTCAAAAAGCCAGCTTTTAAGGGGCACATCGTCCGCATAGCCGCGCATTAGGCACATTGCGGTGTGCGCGTGCGCGTTTATAAGGCCGGGCATGAGTATTTTGCCTCGGCACTCTATTTGCCTTTTATATTCGCTCGCGTTTAAGGGCGCTTTTTCGCCCACATAACAAATTTTCTTCCCCTCAACGCCCACGAAGCCTGATTTTATCACATCGCCCAATGAACGCATGGAAAGAATATCAACGTTTTTAAACAAAATATCCATATAATAATAATACAACAACTTTAGTGGGTTTAAAAGTGGGAATGTTGCATCGCCGCCAAAAAGGTGGCATAATTATTAGGTCAGAAATAATCAAATCGGAGGACTACTATGAGCGCAATAAAGGATATATCTCTTGCCCCTTTGGGGCTAAAGCGCATAGCGTGGGTGAAGGAGTTCATGCCCGTGCTTTCACAGCTTGAGGCGCTATTCAAAGAAGAAAAGCCGTTTGCCGGGCTGCGCGTTTCAATAAGCGTGCATCTTGAGGCGAAGACCGCGTATCTTGCGCTCGTAATGCGCGAGGGCGGCGCGGACGTGCGCGTAACGGGCAGCAATCCCCTTTCCACAAAGGACGATATTTGCGCGGCGCTCGCAAGCCTTGGCATGGAGGTAAACGCGTGGTACGGCGCGAGCGAGAGCGAGTATCGCGAGCACATAAGAAAGACTCTCGAATTTTGCCCGCACATAGTTATAGACGACGGCGGCGATTTCGTTGCCATGCTCACAGAGGAGCACCCCGAATACGCCAAGAATATTTTCGGCGGCTGCGAGGAGACCACAACAGGCATACACCGCCTTAAAAACCGCGAACGGGCGGGCACATTAAATTTCCCCATGATGGCCGTAAACGACGCCAACTGCAAGCATCTTTTCGATAACCGTCATGGCACAGGTCAGAGCGTGTGGGACGCAATTATGTATACAACCAACAATATGATAACCGGACGCACAGTGGTCGTGGCTGGCTACGGCTTCTGCTCGAGCGGCATAGCCGAGCGTGCAAGGGGTCTTGGCGCTAACGTCATTGTTACAGAGGTCAATCCCTATCGCGCGCTTGAGGCGGCCATGGACGGTTTCCGCGTGATGAAGATGGATCAGGCCGCAGCGCTTGGCGATATTTTTATCACCGCCACAGGCTGCAAGGACGTTATAGTGGACAGGCATTTTGCCAAAATGAAAAATAACGCGCTTATCGCTAACGCGGGCCACTTCGATGTGGAGTTCAACAAAGATCATCTGCGCGCAATGAGCCGCGACGTA
>CAZZNN010000075.1:0-9672 GCA_964655605.1 uncultured Oscillospiraceae bacterium | reverse complement strand
CTGCACGGCGGTGTTGCGGATAACGTATTTCGCGGCCATTGTGCCGTCCGCAAGATGCGTCATTTCGCCAAGCTCAACTTCTATCTCAAGCTGGCCGGGGCCGCCGACCTCGTGATGGTGATATTTCACCTTAACGCCGAATTTTTCGAGGTTTATGCACATCTCATTGCGAATGTCAAATGTGATGTCGCTTGGAATGTCCGCGTGATAACCGCCCTGACGCGGCGAGGTGTAGCCAAGAGAGCCGCATTCATTGGCACTGTTCCAATACGCTTCGTCGGTATCTATAGCGTAACCGCAGCTGCTGGGCGTGCATTCGTGAGCCACGCTGTCGAAAAGATAGAACTCATATTCGGGCCCTATTATCATTTCGTCGGCTATTTTGGTTTCTTTCATGTATTCGATAGCGCGCTTTGAGACGTTTCTGGGGTACTGGTCGAAGGGCTTGTTTTCCTCGCCGCCGCGGCCTATAACCTTAACGTCGCCTATCATGGAAAGCGTGGGAGTTTCAACGAATGGATCGAGCACAGCGGTAGCAATGTCCGGTATAAAAACCATATCACTGTTTTCAACGGCGGCGTAACCGTAGTTGGAGCCGTCAAAGCCTATGCCATAAGTCATGGTGTCCTCGTTGAAGCGCTCCGCCGGAATGGTGATGTGTCTCCAACGGCCGTCAAGATCGGTCATTTTGAAGTCGATCATCTTTATGCCGTTGTCTTTGCAAAAGGATTTTACTTGCTCAAGCGTGTTAAACATTTAAAACCTCCATAGTCAAGTATTGTTACTGTCATATTAGCATGAACGCCAAGAAAAGTCTCGGTTTTGCAAATAATATATAAAATGAAAGCGTACCTAAAAAAGATTTAGCTAAAACGATTCAAACGTAATTGACCGAACGGTCGTTTTTGAAGTATTATAGCTATATGGAAAATATAGGACAAAACATAAAAAGCCTGCGCGTCGCCGCGCACATGACCCAGGCGGAGCTGGCGGAGCTTTTGGGCGTTTCTCAGCGGACGCTTTGCCGCTATGAGCTTTCAGAGCGCGAGCCGGACGCGAAGTTTGTGCTCAGCGTGTGCAAGCTATTTAAGGTGTCGTGCGATTCGCTTATGGATTCAAAGGATATGCTTCTTTACGATTCTATAGACAAGAGCGACGCCTGCCGCGCCAAAAAGGCGCTCGACTCCGCGCGCAAGCTATCCATGCTCTATTCCTCAGGCGCGCTCGATGAAAAGACGCTTGACAGAACCTTTCTTGAGGTGTCGCTCGCTTACGCCAAGGCGAAGGAGCGCATATAAAACCCTCCATTTAAACACCAGCCTTTCATCGTCTGGTATCATGCTCTATAAAAACATGATGATGGAGGAATAACCCATGGAAAAGCCGCGCGGCGCTGTTCTTGATAAGCCAATGCGTGACGCTGCTGGGCTCAACTCTCGTGCAGCTTGGCATAGTGTGGTATGTAACGCTTAAAACCTCGTCCGGCGGCTATGTGACGCTTTTGACGCTGTGCTCTTTTTTGCCGCAGGCGGCGATGTCGCTCTTTGGCGGCGCTCTCGCGGATAAATATTCAAAAAAGAAGCTTATTATAATAGCAGATTCGGGCATAGCCCTCACAACGCTGGCGCTGGCGCTGATAATGCCCTATATCACGGACGATGCGCTGCTGTATGCGCTCATACTCATAGCGTCCGCGCTGCGCTCAGTTGGCGCGGGCGTGCAGGCTCCCGCCGTGGGCGCGCTGATACCAAGCCTTGTGCCGGAGGAGCGGCTAATGCGCTTTAACGGAATAAATTCAACGGCTCAGTCCATAATCCAATTTGCCGCTCCCGCGGCCGCCGGAGCCGTGATGACGCTTGGCACGCTAAACGTCACGTTGTTTGTAGACGTTGCCACCGCCGTGGTTGGCATAAGCGTGCTCGCGCTTATCGCCATTCCGGGCGATAAAAAAGAGCTGTCGCCCGGCGCGGAGGAAGCGGGCGCGCTGAGCGAAATAAAAGCGGGCGTGAGCTATGCCGCCAAAACGGCGGCGCTTCGCCGCGCGCTAATTATCTATGGCGTTTTCATATTCCTGAGCGTGCCTTCGGGCTTTCTTTCGGCGCTGATGGTGAGCCGCACGTTTGGCGAGAGCTATGTGAAGCTCATGGCGATTGAAATGGTTGGCTTTATCGGCATGGTGCTTGGCGGCGCGCTCATTGGCGCATGGGGCGGCTTTAAATCGCGGAGGCTCACATTGCTTCTTGGCCTTGCGCTCTACGGCGCTTTTGCCGGGGCGCTCGGCGTTGTTACAAATTTTTATGTCTTTGCGGGCGCTATGCTGCTGTTGTCATTTGCTATCCCCGTGGTGCAAACGGCAGTTACCACAATAGTTCAGGAGGCTGCCGCGCCTAATATGCTGGGACGTGTTTTTGGGCTGATGGGCGTTATGTACAGCGCGTTTTTGCCAGTAGGCATGGCGCTTTTCGGCCCGCTGGCGGACGTTATGCCGCTCAACGCGCTGCTCGTGATAACGGGCACGGCGCTCGTGCTGCTCGCCGTCGCCGCGATGATAATAAATAAGGGCGCAAAAAAATCAACCAAGATTCCGCAATAAAAAAGCACGGCGGGGGGCTTGCCCCCGCCGCGTGCATGCGAAACGCCGTTTCCCCCGCCGCGTGCATACGAAACGCCGTTCGCCCCCCCGCCGCGCATTTCGCGCTTTTTACAAAAGGCTTGCCGCCGCTTCGTCCGTCACAACGGTGAGCGCGGGGTGGAGCTGCAAAAGCGACGCAGGAACGTCCGGCGTTATCTCGCCAAAGAACGCGCGCTTCACTATTTCCGCCTTGCCCTCGCCATTTGCCACCACAAGCACCCGCTTGGCCTGCATTATGTGCTTCATGCCCATAGTGAGCGCATAGCGCGGCACTTCCTCGCTCGAGGCGAAAAGACGCGAATTAGCCTCTATGGTGCTTTTCGTGAGCGCGACGCGGTGAGTGCCCGCCACTATGCTGCCTGGCTCGTTAAAGCCGATGTGGCCATTGTGGCCAATGCCCAAAAGCTGCAAATCTATGCCGCCAAAGCTTTCGATAAGCGCGTCATAGCGCGCGCACTCCGCCTCCGTGTCGGCGGCAAGGCCGTTTGGCAGATTGGTGTTTTTTATATCGATATTAACATGCGAAAAAAGATTGTCGCGCATGAAATAGGCGTAGCTTTGATCGTGCTCGGCGCCGAGCGACACATATTCATCAAGGTTAACGGTGTGCACGCGAGAGAAATCAATGTCGCCGTTTTTATTCCACTCAACGAGCTTTTTATATAGGCCGATGGGCGTGCTGCCCGTTGCAAGCCCCAGTACGCTCGCGGGCTTTAGCGTAAGCTGCGCGGCTATCCGCGCCGCGGCGAGGCGGCTCATACTTGCATAATCTTTGGCTTTTATAAATTCCATAGCGGTCTCCTTCAAAAATAGAATAGCTATATTTTAGCACCGCACCCAGCATAAGCACAAGAAAAATACATAACTTCTCCGTTGCCTTTTCCTTAGGCTGGCGCTTTCGATATTGAATGAAGCGATAAAGAGATACAGCACAGGAGGGCGCCGTCTTGCGCCCTCCTGTGGTTTTCATGCTAAATTCACCGTTTTCGTTGCCATATCCTCGCAAAAACGCCTGTCGTGCTCCACAAAAAGCAATGTGGGGCGATATTCGCGCACGAGCTTTTCTATCTGTATGCGCGAGAGCACGTCAATGAAATTCATAGGCTCGTCCCATATATATAAATGCGCCTCCTCGCTGAGGCTTCGCGCGATGAGCACCTTTTTCTTCTGCCCGCCGCTAAAATCCTTCATATCCTTTTCAAACTGCACGCGCGAGAAATCGAGCTTGCGCAGTATGGTCTTAAAAAGACTTAGCTCGATCTGGCATTCGCGCGCGTAATCGTCAAGACTGCCTCTAAGAAAGCTCGCGTCCTGCGGCACATACGATATTTTGAGCCTGCTCGCGATATTCACCTCGCCCGTGTGCGGTATGCTCTCGCCCATTATGAGCTTTATGAGACTCGATTTGCCCGAGCCGTTTTTGCCGGCTAAAGCTATTCTTTCGCCCTGCTCCACGGTGAAGCTCATATCGCTTATGACGTTTTTTCGCCCGTCGTAGGATATTGAAACGCCGCGCAATATCACAAGCCTTGACGCGTGATATAAAAGCGTGTGCAGCTTTAGCTCCTCGTTGCGCTCGATGTTTTTCAGAAGCTTTGATTTATCCTCTATGGCCGTCTGCTGCCTGCGCTCAAGGTTTTTCCTGCGCTGCTGCATTCTGCGCGACTGCTCGCCGGTGTAAGCGCGCGAATCCTTGCATTTTTCAACGCCGATGCTGCCCTTGCCTATTTTTGTGGACTCCACCTTGCTCGCCCACTGACTCGATTGCTTTGCGGCGGCGGTGAGCCTTGATATATCCGCTTTGAGCCGCTCGTTCTCCTCAAGCTCATAATTATCCTGCAATTCCTTATTGTGGTACCATGATGAGAAATTGCCCTTTTGCACATCTATATTCGCCTTGTTTATCGAGAGCACATGGTCTATGCACCCATCGAGAAACGCGCGGTCGTGCGAAACGAGTATAAAGCCCTTCTTGCCGCTTAAATATTCGCTTACCTTTTCGCGCCCCGCCATATCGAGATGATTGGTGGGTTCGTCTATCAAGAGGAAGCTGTTTTCGCGCAGAAACAGCGCCGCAAGCAATATTTTCGTGCGCTCGCCGTTTGAAAGCGTGTTAAACGGGCGATACAGCGCCTCAATATCAACGTCGAGCAGGCTAAGCTCGCGAAAAAGCTCCCAGTCCTGATGGCTCGAGGATATATCGGCCACTATGTCGTAGGCCGTTTTCTCCATGTCGGGGACGGGGTAGGGGAAGTATTCAAATTCCACCGACGCTGAGATATTGCCCGAATACTCATATTTCCCGAGCAATAGGTTTAAAAATGTGGTCTTGCCGCGCCCGTTGCGGCCGATAAAGCCAAGGCGCCAGTCCGTATCTATCTGAAAGCTTACGTTCTCAAATATGTTGTCGTAGCTGCCGTCATAGGCAAAAGTTAAATTGTTTACGCTTATAAGTGACATACACAACACCTCCATGCCATGCAAAACATTGTTTCGCATATAAAAAAACCGTGGAATGGGATAAAGTCTCCATTTCCACAGCTTGATATACCGCATGGCGCGGCAATATGCCGCTTGCGCTCGCAGTGAAAGATGATAATTTCCCATTCTAAGATGCCTTAGGCACAGCTAATAGCGGCGTTACGCCGCAAAAACTATCATGCCTTGAATCATTAGAAGGAAATTAACATCCTTTCACCTCCAAACCGTTTTTGCTGATAAAAATTATAACCCAGTTTTTTTACGAGCGCAAGAGTTTAATTTTAGGCGTTAAGGTGATGAGGATTGCCCGCCCCCTCGAGAGCAATCATCATCAGAATAGCATAAGGTTTGGCGTTTGAGACGGGTTTTATGTTTGAAGCGCCTGCCAGACTTAATTCAGCATGCATATCGCTAAATTCAAATATCCGGCAAAGGTAACCCATGCAAGATATGGCAGCATAAGATACCCCGCCGCCCTGTTTATGCGGTAAAAGCGCAGCACGGTTATGAGTATCAGCACCCAGAGTATAACTAGGCATACGAATGCGGGCAGGCATACCCTGAAGGCGAAAAACAGCACCGTCCAAAGGAAATTGAAAAATAATTGCAGCGCGTAAACCGCGAGCGCGGCGTTTTTTTGAGATGAATCCGATACATACACGAGGTATGCCGCTATTGCCATCAGAATAAACAGCGCGGTCCACACTATCGGGAAAACTTCGCCGGGCGGCGCGAGCGGCGGCTTTGTGAGAGCGGAGTATATTTCCTTTGAGTCGGGCGTTAAAAGCGCCGACAGCCCGCCTACGCCAAGCGCGATAACAAAGCTCAATATAAGCTCTTTCCACTGAATTTTTTTAATGATAATCACCATTGCTTTCGCTTGCGAAAGCTTCCCTTCTATCGGAATTAAGGCAGGTTTTGTATCAAAATCGTCGCGCCGCGCGCGACGAAAGCCACAAACCTAATCACCTCAACATAGATTATGCAAAAAAACGGGATTTAATATACGAATAAGCTTCGCAATTAAATCCCGTTTTATGCGCTCCTGCGCTTCACTATCCCCGCGTGGAACGCCGCGCCCCGCGCCCTGACGGTTGGTTGGCAAAGGGAACGCTAACCGCCTGTGGCGATCAACCCATGTAGGGCGGGGGCTTGCCGATACACCATAGATGTTATCAAAGACGGCGCAGATCAACCTATGTAGGGCGGGGGCTTGCTCCCGCCGCCCCTCGCCGCCTATTTATTCGGCACAACTATCCTATCGCCGTAATCCACGTCCTTAAACCAGGGCGACATGATGTTATTAAGCACGTTGCCGTTTATATCGGTGAAGCGCATTGTGGTGCTCTGCCCATCGCTCGTTACGGCAAGCCCTATGAATTTCGCGCCGCCGTTTACGTCCTTGACGCTCGTTTGCTGCACGTTTGACATGCGCGAGACGAGCACGGAGGGGATAGTCGAGCCGGTGGCGTACCCGTCGATCTTCTCGGCGTCATAGCCCGCGTAGGCCGCGTGGTATTTAAGCTCGGTTCCCTTTGGAACGGCCGGGTCTATATATATGAGCTGATGCCTGTGCCCGCCAAAGAGCGCGGTGAGCTTCATTCGCTCAAGCCGCTCTATCCACGCGTCCTTGAAAGCGCCGGCGTGATCCTCGCGGTATTTAAAAGTTACGGGTATGTGGCAGACGGCTATGCGATAGTTTACGTCCTCGGCGTCATATTCATTTGCCGCGTCAGCTATCACCGCGTCCAAAAACTCCGTCTGCGCCTGACGGTATTCGTCAAAGCGGGAGGAATCATAGAATTCCGGCCAATCGTCCCCGTGATCCTCGCCCATATCCAAAACTATGCCCCATACACCCTTGAGCCTAAATGTATAGTAAAAATCCTGACCGTCCGCCGCCACATAGCGGTAAAATTTATCGGCTATGCGCCCCTTCGTTTCGTGATTGCCGCGTGCGTATACAACAGGCACCGCGCCATGCGTCGCCTGCCCCGCGAGCTGCAAAACGTAGCTCGCGTCCTCGGGCATGTCGAGCCAGTTGGCGGTATCGCCGCAGCAGATAAGAAAATCGAGCTCATCGCCAAAATATGAGGCGGCCTTCACAGGGCCGTCGACCGAGGTGTGCGTGTCGCTCAAAACATAATAGCTGAGCCCGTCGGCTTCGTTCACGCCGCGCCACGCAAATTCCTTTGATATTGGCGCGCCCTGCAGCGCGCAGTACGGCCCGCGAAAATACATCGCGCGGGTGAAAACCGTGTAGCCGGAGGCCGCGTCGAGCGCGTCCTGAGGCACGCATATCTTATGCACGGTGTCCTCGCTGACGCGCGAGCCCGCATAAGTGTCGTTATATTCCTTGCCGTTTATCGTGACCCAAGCCGTGCCCTTTACGGCCGAGGTGAACACTATTTGGTATTCATCGCCCACCGCATAGACCACAGGCGTTGTGGTGATGGCGTTTGGCAGCAGCGAGAACTGCGACATAAGGAATGCCGCGCATACCACGAATAAAAACGTGAGCTTTAGCGCGCGTGACACGAATATGCGCGTCTTTGGGAAGTAAAAAAGCAAAAACGCCAGTATCCCAATGCCCGCCGTGAACGCGAGCGCCGATAAAAACTCGCGCGTGAAATAAATTATGCTGTCGGCCGTCTGCGTGTAAATATATGCCTCAAGCCCTATGAAGAACACGCCCAAGGCTATAAGCACAATGCTCTGCCACGCCCTGCGCTTGCCAAAAAACAGCGAGAGCGCCGCCAGTATCGCCGCAAGCGCTATCACCGCCATCATAATAAATGGCGACGCCTGCCCTAGAATGGCGATGATGCCCGACCACATGAAGCGCTCCGAATAAAATACCAGCGCGCCAAATACCGTGAGCGCCGCCGCGAGCACGGCGAGAACAGTCCCCTTTTTTCTCATTAAAATTACTCCTTATCCAAGCATCAGATCTATCTGTACGTCAGCGCCGGGTTTATAACCCATGCTGATATAAAGCTTTCTGGCATTTTGGTTGCAGTCGTCCGCCATTAGGAACGAGCGCTTTGCGTTGCGCTCGAAGCCATATTTCAGCGTTGCCGCAACGAGCGCGCGCCCATAGCCCCTGCCTTGATATTTAGGGCTCACCGCGAGCTCGCGCAGCCATACCACGGCCCCGTCTGGATTGTCGTCGCCATATATGCATATACAGGCCACGCCCGCAAGCACGCCGTTTTCGCGCACGCCTAAAATAGCGTGGTCGCGCGCATAAGGCGCGGCGGCGTTTGGCTCGCGCCCCGTTATCCATTCCTCCGTCCACCGCGGCGTTTCCCCCTGAAACTCGCGGCTTTGAAGGCGGCATGAGCACGTCACATCGGACGCGGCGGCGCAGTCTGAAAGCGCTATAGGCGCGATTTCATATTCACGCGCGAGCGGCGCGGGCATTTGAAGCTCCCGTATCCAGTAATCGCGCATTACGCCGTATTCTAAAAAGCCCTGCTTTAAAAATTCGTTTTCCCAGTCCTCGGGCACAAATTGCAGATATGCGGGCCGCTCAAGCGCCTTCGCCGCGTTTATCACAAGCTCCATGTCGCTTGCCGCCCAGTGAAGCTGATGCATTTTCGCGGAGCTGCTATAGCCCGTGAGCGCGATAAGCTCCGGTGTGTCGCATACGAGCGTGAATGACGCCACGCACTCATATTCTTCATATTCAAGCGAATTGTGCGCGTATTCGCCGAGCCTTTGCTTAATTTTATCGAATCGCTTTTCGCTTATCATATTCCCTCCATAAATTTGTTCACCTCGCGGCGGCTTTTGAGCGTTATGCTCAATACCTTGCTGTCCGCCACGAGCTGCTTTTGCTTGCTGTTATTCTTATTGAATTCCCAAATGTATTTTATAAACTCCCAATCGATTTTTTCAGGGCAGCCCCTGGCCATATCCGGCCTCGTTTTGCCGCGATTTTCCGCCGCGCGCTTGATCACGCTGCAAACGCACTTTATGCGCGAAAAATCAAGATAGATAACCGCGTCGCACCTTTCAAGCCGCATGGGGAGAGTGCCGCCATAATTGCCGTCTATTATCCATTTTGGCATGTTGACAGCCTTTTGCACATTCGCCCTAAATTCCTCGCGCTCTGACTGCACCCAGCCGGGCTTCCAAAAGATAGCGTCAAGATGCACCAACGGCAGGCTCAGCTTTTTTGCGAGCGCCATTGAAAGCGTGCTCTTGCCCGCGCCCGGGCAGCCTATCACAAGTATGCGTTTCTTATCGGCAAGCATTTGTTTTCCTCACTACAGCGTATATATTATCACAATTTGGCGCGTCAAAAAAGCCCCTCCTAAAAAGGGACTTCCGTTTTGTTATTCCACTGTTATTATATGCTTTATTTCCTTTGACGGTTTATTGAACTCCGTTTTAAAATTCCGGATACAGCGTAAAATCGCAAAGCTCGTCGAGCGGCGCAGCCGCTCGAGCGCCTCAAACGCGCCCTGATCGGTGTGCGTGGCGCACTTTTAGCGCGCCCCTAGCTTGTCGAAAAAGTCCTGTTCGGACTTTTTCGAGGTTGCAGATTTTGCCTA
>CAZZNN010000074.1:0-9763 GCA_964655605.1 uncultured Oscillospiraceae bacterium | reverse complement strand
CCATCATGGGTATGGAGCACTTGAGCACCGTCATTATGGCGTCCTGCATTATGGTTATTACCATGCTTTGGGTCATATCGTTTCCTCTTTCATAGCCTTATAGTTCATATCCTTAAAGCAGCGTTAGCCGAAGCTCGTTAAAATCGACTGCACCGTGAGCATCCACCCGTCCACCACCACGAACACAAGCACTTTAAAAGGCAGCGATATTGTAACGGGCGGCAGCATCATCATGCCCATAGACATCAAAACGCTCGCGACTATCATATCTATAACGATAAACGGAATATATATCAAAAAGCCTATTTCAAAGGCGCACTTTAATTCGCTCGTCATAAACGCTGGAATGAGTATCCGCATGGGCGTATCCTCAGGGTCCTCCGGCACCTCCTCGCCCGCGTAGGAATAGAAAACGCCGAGGTCTGTGGTGCGCGTTTGCTTGAGCATGAAGCGCTTTAATGGCGCTTCGCCGCGCTCCATGGCCTCGTCAAGCTCTATTGCGCCCGCGGCATAGGGTATGTAAGCCTCGGTCTTTATCTCGTCGAGCACAGGCGCCATGATGAAAAACGTTAAAAACAGCGCAAGCGCTATAACCACCTGATTTGGCGGCATCTGCTGCAAGCCCATGGCGTTTCTCGTAAATGAAAGTATCATCACTATGCGCACAAAGCCCGTTAGCATAATGAGTATGCTCGGCACTATTGAAAGCACAGTTAAAAGCGCAATTATCTGCAATGCCTGCGAACGGCTTTTAAAGAGGGTGTTCAGCATTGATATAATGCCGCCCTCCTCGCCCTCGCCCGCAGCGCCCTCGCCGGTTTGAGCGATGGCGTTTGTGGCGGAAGCGTCCGTAACCGTGGCGGCGCCGTCCCCGCCGACGTTATCCGTGTTGGCGGCGGCTATCTCGTCCGGGTGCGCGGCGATATAATCGTTTATCTCGCTCTGCTTGACGCAGCCAACGCTCAGCGCCAGCACAAAAAGCAGCAGCAAAATCACTGATGCGATCTTTTGCACGCGCTTTAGCTTGCCCTTGACGCGCTCGTATTTTTCTTTTTTGGCCTGATCTATCGTGTTCGGGAGCTTCATTTTTTGTCGCTCCCTTCGTCCTTGCCGCCTTTGCCGCCCCAGCCCGAATATTGCTTGAACATGCTCACAAAATCCTGCTTTTGCGGCGCGGCCTCGCATTCGTCATTTTCGGGGGCGACGTAGTCAAGCGTGTCAATAAGCGTGCATGAGCCCTGAGTAAAGCCTAATATATACACCTTTTCGCCCGAACGCACCGCCGTTACCGCGCGCTCGCGATCGAGCATAACGGTATCGAGCAATTCAAGATATTCCCCGCTCCGGCGCGCGCCGCCCCTAAAACGCACCGCCGCGCCGCTCTTTTTGCCTCCGGGTATGGGCAGCGTGCCGCGCTGCATAAGCTTAGCCACATATTTTGTAATGAAATATGTGGCTATAAGTATGGCAATGAGCGCGATGAGCATTAAAACAAGCTCGCCCGCGCTCTTTGCGCCCTGATTCGTTTTTTCGGCGGCATAGAGCGCCGCCGCCGGGGAATACTGCATAGGCGTCTCCCTGCTAATAATTATCGAAGGCTTTATCTCCCGCCCCCAATGGGGCATATAAATCCGGCTTAATCGGCTTTGCCGCCTAAGCGATCAATACAATTCTCGTCGTTCTTTTACAGTGTGATCGAGGGTCTAAGCGCTTTAGCGCTTTAGCGCTTAGACCTGCATTCTCATTATCTCGTTATACGCCTCAACAAGCCTGTCCCTAATCTGCACGACGAGGCTTATGGCAAGCGTCGTCTCGCTCGATGAAATCGTTACGTCGTGAAGATTTGTCACCTCGCCCGAAAGCAGCGCGTCTGTGTAGGCGGAACTGTTGAGCGTGGTTTCATTGGCGTCTGAAATGGCCTGCGAAAGAAAATCCGCAAAGGCGGTGGCGTCAACGCCCGCCGTGCCGCTTGCAGAGCCGGTTTTTAACACATTTTGAACGGCTTCAAGCGCGCTCAAGCCATTTGCGCCGTTTACACCCGATATAGCCATGACGTTCCCCCCAACAAATTATTTATATCTCAAGCGCCTTCATGGCCATGCTCTTTATCGCGTTCATGCTGGTGATATTCGCCTCATACGAACGCGTGGCGGACATCATATCCACCATTTCAACCGCAATATCCACATTTGGCATGCGCACGTAGCCGTCCTCGCCCGCGTCCGGATGATCCGGGTCATAATCGAGCTTAAAGGCCGATTGATCCTCATATATGCCCGAAACGCGCACGCCCATATTCTCGCTCCCAGAGGAAACCTTTGAAAGCGTTGAGCCAAAGCTCGTGCCCTCGCGCTCCTGAAAAACGCAGTAGCGCCTTTGATAAGGCGTTCCGTCCGCAGTGCGCGTGGTTGACATATTGGCTATGTTCTCCGCGATAACGTCCATGCGCATGCGCTGCGCCGTGAGCGCCGAGGAGGCTATATCCATGCTTTTTATAAACGACGACATCTTTGCTCCCTTCTATTAGCTTCCCTTAATTGCTGTTTGGAGCTGAGTTACTTCCGCCGAAGCTTTGGTTAGAAGCGTTTGATAATATATCGTGTTCACGGCGAGGTCGCTCATCTCTTTTTCAACGTCCACATTGTTGCCGTCCATCCTCATTGTGGTGGAGGTGTCGGTGACGACCCGCGGCTCCACGTCACTGGGGCTTTGGGTGTCAAAGTGACCGCTGCGCGTCCTGCGGAGCGTGAAGCTGCCCTCGCTTGAGAGTGCGGCTTTGTAATAATCCTCGAACTCGACGGAGGAGCGGTTGAAATTGGGCGTATCCACATTGGCGATATTGTTGGCTATCACCTCTGAGCGCTTCCATGCCGCGTCGAGTCCCATGGTGAGCTTGTCAAGCTCGGAAAACATGTTCGACAAAGCTAACTCCGTCCTTTCTGCTGATGATTTTATACCTTCACTTATACTTATACCAAGTATAACATGCGCCGAAAATCGCGTCAATAGTACATGATGCGCCTCCTGCCCCAACATCTTGTATTTTTTCGGTGCTCCGGCGCGCGGGGCCGTAATGCGCACTTGACCTTAACAGCGCGGCACCGTATACTAGTGAAAGACGCAGTCTTTCACTAGTCAGCTTGTCGAAAAAGTCCTGTTCGGACTTTTTCGAGGTTGCAGATTTTGCCTGCTACGCTCCGCTTCGCCGAGCGGCAAAACCTGTAAAGTGCGAAAACCTAACGGTTTTCATCCGTTTCGGCGTACATGCCGCCGAAGCCGGATTATAAGTCAAGGGCGCGGCCCTTGACAATCTAGGGGTTTATCTACAGTCTTTCACTAGTATTTATTTCGATATTTCTTATATTATTTTAACATACAAGGGGTAGTGGTATGCAGCAGAACAAGACCGTATTCGCGCTCGATATAGGCACCCGCACGGTTATAGGCGTTGTGGCGGAGTATAACGGGGAAAAGCTCACGGTAGTGGATCACGAGCTTATGGAGCACCCCGGCCGCGCCATGATGGACGGGCAGGTGGAGGATATAGCGCAGGTGGCGGAGCTTATAGGCCAGGTGAAAAGCCGCCTTGAGGCGCGCCTGAAAGCCCCGCTTAGCAAGGTGAGCGTGGCCGCGGCGGGCCGCATGCTGCGCACTGTGCGCGCCAAGGCTTTGCGCGAAACGGCAGGCGGCATAAAGATAGACGAAAGCTTCATACTGGGGCTTGAGGGCGAGGCGCTTGAAATAGCGCAGGAGGAGGCGGAGCGCGTAAGCGGTTCGACCGCAGGCGTAAGCGGCGCGGCCGCAGGCGTAAGCGGTTCGACCGCAGGCGTAAGCGGCAAGTTCTATTGCGTTGGCTACAGCATAGTTGGCTACGAAATGGACGGCGCGCGCGTTGCAAACCTGCTCGGCCACACCGTCAGCACGGCGAGCGTTGAGCTGATAGCCGCGTTTTTGCCATACAGCGTTGTTGAAGGGCTTTACGCGGTGGTCGATATGAACGGCCTTGAGGTAACGAGCCTCACGCTTGAGCCTATAGCGGCGCTAAACGTGCTCATTCCGCAGGAGCTTAGGCTATTGAATCTGGCGCTGGTGGATATAGGCGCTGGCACGAGCGATATTGCAATCTGCAAGGACGGCGCCGTTTTCGCCTACGACATGGCCACTATAGCGGGCGACGAGCTCACCGAGGCCGTGATAAGGAAATATCTTGTGGATTTTGAATCCGCCGAGCAAATGAAGCGCGCGCTTTCTCAAAGCGAGGCAACGGGCGACATAGTTTATCAGGACGTGCTTGGGCTTGATAACGCAGTCTCCCGCGCGGAGCTATCAGAAGCGCTCTCTCCCACGGTAGAGCAGCTCGCGCTCGAAATAGCCGCGCGCGCCAAGGCCGCAAACGGCGGCGAAAGCCCCGCGGCGATGTTCCTCGTGGGCGGCGGAAGCCAGATAGTGGGGCTGCCAGAGCTTATTGCAAGGGAGCTTGAGCTCTCGCCCGGCAAGGTGGCGGTAGGCGCGAGACGGCAGCTTAAAAACGTGATAATAAACAGCGACGATATGAAGGGGCCTGAATATATAACGCCGCTTGGCATAGCGCTCACGAGCGTCACCAGCGAGACGTTCAATTTCTTTGGCGTCACCATAAATGACAGGCGCTTCAAGCTTTTAAACACGAGCGAAATGCGCATGATGGACGTTTTGGTGATGGCGGGCTATAAAACGAGTCAGCTTTTAGGCTCGTCCGGACGGGCGCTTATTTTCACCCTCAACGGTCAGCAAAAGACCATAAAGGGCGGCCTTCCGCGTCACGCGGAGCTATATCTCAACGCGAAGCCCGCCAGCATGGACACCATGGTGCGTCCGGGCGACAGCATATCGCTCAGCGAGGCTCAGGACGGGGCGAACGCGTCCGCGCGGGTGATGGACGCGGTGGAGCTGCACCGCCCCGGCAGCGTCACCATAACAGACAGCGCCAGGGGCGGCGGCATGCCGCCAATAGAGATAGCCTTGGGCACGCACGTTATAATAAATGGCAAGGACGCGGACGCCCAAACGCAGATAAACGCGCGCGACAGGCTCGAAACGCGAAGCGTGCGCACATTGGGCGATATATGCGCCATATTAAAGCTCGATAAAGCCGCCGTCGCTTTCACATACGCCGGCGAGACGGTGGGCATGGACGAGGAATTGATGGACGGCATGCTGCTCGAGCTCGGGGTCAGGGCGTAGGGCGCGGCGGGTCCGATTGTTATTCGGTGCGGGCATGCGGGCGGCCGCGGTAACACGGGGCGTGAAAATCTGCGATTTTGCCGTCCCCTACGGTATCGCATACGTGTCGTTTGAAATGCATCGCAGCAGCCCGCATTCGTTCGCCCGCCGCGCTCTTTTCACAAAATATTGCATTTGCGCCCATAAAATGCTATTATTTTAGCTGTAGTAATATGTCAGGAGCAAAAGCGATGGCAAACAAAAAACGCGCCAAGGCGGTAAAAAGATTTTTATCGGGCAGACTTCACGAAAAACTCAATTTCAAAACGTTGCGTGCGCGGCTAATGATACTCATTGTTCCCACTATGGTGGCGGCGCTCGTTATCACATGTCTTATAGGCGTTTTTTTCATATATAAAACCACATACGAGTCGCTTAGCACAACGCTAAGAGAGGTGGCCAAGCTCACCGGTTCGCGCATCAGCGAGGCGCTGCACGTATACAAGGAGCTTGTGAGCGAATCCGCCGCGTGGCTTTCGCTGATGCCCGAAAAAGCGCTTGACATGGGCGTTATAAACAGCATAAAGGATAGAAACGGTTTCCTTTCCGTAATGACGGTAGACGAGCGCGGCACAGGCTCGGACGGGCTTTCCTACAGTGCGCGGGACTTTTTTTCCCAGCCCTTGGCAACGGGCGATACCTTTGTTTCCGATGCATATTACAGCGAGGCGCTCGGCGAGCACATACTCACCATATCCTCGCCATATTATAATAACGACAGCTTTGCGGGCGTAGTGGTGTGCAATATCGACGCGAAGATGCTTTTAGACTTTGTCGCGGGCATAGAGGTGGGCGATAACTCCATAATTTATATGGTCAACAGCGAAAGCGCCTTCATCGCCGCCAACGACCTCACATATCTATTTAATGAGGAGCATTCAAAGCAAATACTCACCAGCGCTGAGCTTGACCCGGCAATGCGCGCGGTTTGGCAGGATCTTATAGCGCAGCGCGCGGGCTTTTCCGAATATACATACAACGGCGTAACCCGCTTCGCGGCATATTCACCCGTAAGCGACACGCCCGGCTGGAGCGTTTGCGTAACAGTGACGCGCTCGGATTTTATTAGCAGCACTATTAACAGCATTATAATCACATCAGGCGTATCGCTGCTATTTATCGTGCTCGTTATCGCGTTTTCATATTATTTCACCACCATGATAACAGATGAGCTTGAGAATTGCACAAACAGGCTTGAAAAGCTCGCACAGGGCGATTTAAGGACTCCCGTTAAATATACCGGCAGACGCGACGAGATAGGCCGTCTTGACATGGCTACGGAAAATCTAATAAAGCAATATTCGCTCGTGGAGGCCGAAATAGGTCACGCGCTGAGCTGCGTAAATTCCGGGCAGCTCGACATCACCGTATCCGATGATTTTCAGGGCGATTTCATGGAGGTGAAGCTGGCGCTTGAAAAGAACATAGAGTCGCTCAACCTTCTTATATCGCGCATAAGCCGCTCAAGCGTTGAGGTTGCGCGCGGTTCTACGCAGATAGCCGCGGCGGCCATGCAGCTTTCACAGGGTGCAAGCGAGGAGAACAACTCAATAGACGAGCTTTACGCCACCGTTTCAAGCATAGTTCAGCGCATAAACCGCATCACTCCCGCTTCGGAAAACATGCCCGCGGCAAGCGATGGCAAGCGCGAGAAAACGCTCACGGAGCAAATGCTCGAAGCTATGGACTCAATAGTCGCCCGAAGCGACGAAACCAAAAAGGTGGCGCTGCTCATTGAAAATATCGCGAGCGAAACAAGCATACTGGCGCTTAACGCCTCGGTGGAGGCGGCACGCGCGGGCGATGCGGGCAAGGGCTTCGCGGTTATAGCAACAGAGGTGAGAAAGCTCGCCGCCAAGAGCAAAGCGGCAGTTGAGAGCACATATACGCAGGTGGATAACATACTCGCCGCCGTTGACGAGGGCAGCATGCTCGCAAACGAGACCACGCGCTCCGTGGCTGAAATAGCCCTCGCGCTTGAGCAGATACGCGACACGCTCTCGCAAATATCAAACGTTATAGAAAGCACCGCCGCCACCAGCGAGCAGACCGCCGCCGCCAGCGAGGAGCTGTCCGCCCAGTCCAACATGCTAAAGGGGCTTGTGCAGCAATTTAACTTCAAGGAGATGTAAAACGTCCCCTCTTTACCCCGTTCTCCTTACGATAGGATAACCAGTCTTGTGTCAAACAGTGTATAATGAGTTTGTGATTTTTCCCACACAAAACGTTATACACTGTTTTTATGGAGGCGGCTATGGATTTTAAGGAGCTTGAATCATTTGTAACCATCGCAAAGACCAAGAGTTTCTCAAAGGCGGCAAAAGCGCTGTTCCTTTCGCAGCCCGCGCTTAGCAACCATATCGCCAAGCTTGAAAAGGAGATAGGCATAGTGCTCTTTGAGCGCAATAATATGCGCACGGAGCTCACTCCCGCCGGCAAGCAATTCTATATAGGCGCGCAGGGGATACTCAATCAGCGCGAGAACGCGCTTTTGAGCCTTGAAAAATATCAAGGCAAGATAGACGGCATGCTTCAGGTGGCCACGAGCAGCGTGCCCGGACAATACATTTTGCCGGATATACTCGCCTCGTTCCACCAAAAATACCCGGACGTTACATATAATCTTCATTATTTAGACGCGTCGGGCGACGTTATATCGCAGCTTTTATCCGGCGACCTCGACTTTGGCTTTGTGGGCGCGGCGGCGGACAATAAAAATCTTGTCTACGACAAAATATCGGACGACGAGCTTGTTGTTATCGCGCCGAACCGTCCGCCGTTTGACAGCATGCAGAGCATCACCTTTGAGCGGCTGCTAGACGAATATCTTTTGCTTCGCAAGGACGGCTCGTCCACTAGGCAGGCGTTCGACACGGCATACAAGCATTTTTCATATCTTGGCAAGGAAGCCAAGGTGCTCGCGTATCTCACGAACAATGAAATGAACGTGCTGTGCGTGAAGGCGGGGTTTGGGCTTAGCATAATATCGCGCATATCTGTTGAGGACAAGGTTAAGGCGGGCTTTATAAAGGTGCTGCCCATTGAGGATTATTCATTCAGGCACGCTTTCTATTTTGTATATGCCAAGAACAGGCCGCTTTCGCCCATGGTGCTGTGCTTTAAGGATTTCGTTTTCGATACGCTTGGCCTGTGAGCTCGCTTGTGATACAATATTCTCAGTAATATTGCAGGGGGGACGGCATGGGAAGGGCATATATAATTCGCGGCGGCGAGGAAAACTCGCGCGTTACCGCGTGCGCGGCGCGCATATCCACGACCGATGGCACATCGCTTGAAATATATGAAAAACGCGCCGAAAATCCGCGCGAAAAGGATGACAGACTCATAAATAAGGTGCTTGCCTCCGGGCATGAGAGCGTTATCGAGCACGCGGTATTCACCGTGGCGTTCGACGACGTTTCCGTTTTTGTGGAGCAGTTTATAATCGAGTTTCGGCTCGCGTCGTACACGGTGAAATCGCGGCGATATGTTGATTATTCAAACGCGGGCTATTATATCCCGGAAACGCTGCCCGCCCGCACCCGAGGCGCTTATTCCACGCTCATGGATTCGCTTTTCGCGGACTACGCAAGGCTCGTCGAGGCGGGCGTGCCCAAGGAGGACGCGCGCTTTGTGCTGCCATATTGCTTCTATTCCAATTTTTATTGCACTTTAAACGCGCGCGAGCTTGAGAAGCTCATTTGGGAGATGCGCTTTGGGCGCGGCAGCGCTCACGAGGAGCTTGTGAACCTGGGCGAAATGCTCACCGAGCAGCTTCGCGGCGCGTTCCCGCCGCTTTACGAGGCGATAACGGCGGCAAAGCGCCGCGATTATCCCAAAAGCTATAATGGCGTCACAGAGCCTTTGCCCGGCGGCGACCGCGTTGAGCTGCTGTGCGCGCCGGAGGGCGCGGTGGAGCTGCTTTTAAATGCGGCGCGCTTATCTTATCCGCCAAACACGGAGCTTGCGGACGTCGTTTATTCGCCGCGCGCCAGAGAGCTTGAGTTTTTGAATTATGCATTTATTATAAGAGGGATCTCGCTTTCATCGCTGACGCACCTCGCGCGGCACCGCCTGCAAGCGCTCATAGTGCCGCCGCTCACGCGAGTTAAGCGCAACGAGCATGTTTTGCCGCCCACAATAGCGGCCGAGCCAAAGCTAATGGCGCTTTACGACGCGTGCTTTGCCCGCGCGAACGCCGCGCTTTTCACCTGCCGCGCGCTGGGTATGCCGGAGGCGGATTCGGTGTACTTCGCGCTTTCGGGCAACACCATCGATGTGATAACGAGCATGAACGCGCGGGAGCTTATGGTGTTCTTCAGGCTCCGCACCTGCGAAAGAGCGCAGTGGGAGATACGGGAGATAGCCAAGACGCTTTTAGATAGCCTCCGCGAGCGCACGCCGGAAATTTTCTCACTGATGGGGCCAAGCTGCCTCGTGCTGGGTCACTGCCCGGAGGGCAGATTGAGCTGCGGAAAGCCGACGACGCGGTAGGGCGACG
>CAZZNN010000073.1:2900-9877 GCA_964655605.1 uncultured Oscillospiraceae bacterium | reverse complement strand
AGCGAATCTATTCTAAGCTCTATATCATCATTTTTCTCAAGCGGTATATTTTTCATATTAAAATTTTGATTGCACAACATTTAGTTCCAGAAGCTTTTGGTCAAAACTATGTTTTGGCACTATAGCCTCGTCAAGTGTCACGTCAATTACTTCATTATGGCGTATTCCAACAGCGCGCCCGCCCTTGCCTTCAAGCAAGAGTTCTACGGCTCGCTGGCCCAGCCTTGCCGCAAGTACGCGATCCGATGCGGTTGGATTGCCGCCGCGCTGTATGTATCCTGGCACTATGGCTTTTATCTCAACATCGCTGTGCTCTCTTACATATTGCACGAAATCCTCGGCCTTGCCCGCGCCCTCCGCCATAATAACTATGCTCGTGAGCTTTCCCTTTAAGCGCTGCTTAACAAGCTTGGCAGTTGCGTCCGCCCATGAGAAATCGCTCTCCGGCACCAAAATAAGATCCGCCGCTCCCGCGACTCCCGCCCACAGTGCAATATCGCCGCAATTCCTGCCCATTACCTCTATAACGCCAACCCTGTCGTGAGCGCGCATGGTATCGCGAATTTTATATATCTCGCTCGTTATGGTGTTTACGGCAGTATCAAAGCCGATGGTAAAATCGGTGTAGCCAAGGTCGTTATCTATAGTTCCCGGCACGCCTATAGTGGGCATGCCCATCTCATTCAGCAATTTTGCGCCGCGGTAACTGCCGTCGCCTCCAATGACTATCAAGCCTTCAATATCGTAAGCGCGCAATACGTCCATAGCGCGCTTTGAGCCGTCCGGCTCCATAAACTCTTGACTGCGCGCAGTTCTTAGCACGGTGCCGCCCTTATGCATTATGTTTTCAACATCAGCATGCTCCAGCTGATGCACCATACCCTTTATAAGTCCCTTGTAGCCATGATAAATGCCCATAACCGCAAGGCCGGACTCTTTGCCAACCTTGAGCACCGCACGTACTGCTGAATTCATACCCGGCGTATCGCCGCCGCTCGTTAAAACGCCTATACACTTCATATACTCACCTCAAAAATTATTTCAGAACAACGTTTTTCTTGCCTAACAGGTTCTCCATTATATCTATAAACGCCTCGGAGGCATTTACGTATAATTCTCGCGCCGCCATTTGAGTGCGCTTCGTATCGGCTTCAAACAGAATAACCGGCACATTGCCTGGATAACGCTTCAACACCGTTGTAACCCTTGCGAGCAATTCCTCATCATGCGACTCAAAGCGTAAGTATAGCTTACTCTTTGCAGGTTTTGCAATAAGCTGTTTTACCTCGTCAATTAGTATAGCGTCAACCTTTTCATCACGTATGCTAAGCTTACCGCCTATTTCAACCTTTGAATCAACATCGAGCAGCTCGCGGTATTTGGCATAAATTGAAGGAAACGCCAATAGTTCAATGGTGCCTGTCCTATCCTCGAACGTGCAGTATGCCAAAAGACCCGAGCCGGATTTTGTCATTTTAGTTTTAACATGAGTTATCAGCCCGCCAAGACGCACCTTTTGCCCGTCCTCAAGGCTGCTGTCCTCCCCTGCCCGCGCAAGCTGCGCGGCGGTATTTGGAATGTGCTCAAGCACGTCCGCATACTCTGTGAGCGGGTGTCCGCTCAGGTATATGCCGAGCGCTTCGTGCTCAAATGCAAGAAGCTGCTTGGGGCTAAACTCAGGTATATTCGGCAGCGTAAGCTTTACCATGCTTTCCTCGTCATCTGCGCCGAATGCGTCAAAAAGCGAAAGCTGCCCTGTTTCCTTGCGTTTTCTCTCGCTTGCGGCGGTGGTCATTGCGTTTTCATACACGCTCAAGAGCTGCGCCCTGTTCACCCCAAACGAATCAAAGCAGCCCACCTTTATGAGCGCCTCGAGCATACGCTTATTTATTCCGCCGGCTCTTGTGACAAAATCAATAAAATCGGTAAACCGTCCGTTTTGCTCCCTATCCTCAATAATGTTTTCCATAATCGCGCGGCTCACATTTTTCACCGCCGCAAGCCCAACGCGGATAGCGCCGTTCTCAACCGAGAAGCGCGCCATGCTTTTGTTTATATCAGGCGGAAGCACGCTTATCCCCTGCCTTTTGGCGGAGCTTATATATTCAGCCATCTTATCTATGCCGCCAAGGAAGCTATTTATCATCGCCGTCATAAACTCGACCCTGTAATATAGCTTCAAATACGCGGTTCTGTATGTAAGTACGGCATAAGCCGCCGCGTGCGCTTTGTTGAAGGCATAAGACGAAAACGCCATCATTTCATCGAAAATTTTATTCGCAACAGGTGCGCTCACGCCGTTTCTCACGGCTCCCGGCACCACCACATTGCCGTCTTCAACTATGCCGTTAATAAAGTGCTCGCGTTCCTTTGCCATGACCTCGTGCTTTTTCTTTGCCATAGCGCGCCTGACAAGATCGCTCCTGCCCATTGAATAGCCCGCAAGATCGCGCACTATCTGCATTACCTGCTCTTGATAGACCATGCAGCCGTATGTAGTTTCAAGCGCGGGTCTTAGCTTTTCATGTGCATACGAGATATTTTTCTTGTTGTTTTTGCCCGAAATATACTTGGGTATCTGATCCATGGGGCCGGGTCTGAAAAGCGCTATTCCAGCGATTATATCCTCAATATTATCAGGCTTTAATTGCAGCATAAACTGGCGCATGCCGGCCGATTCAAGCTGGAATACGGCATCCGTATCAGCGGCGTCTATCATCGAAAACACCTTTGGGTCGTTGCACTCAAGCTTATTCAATTCCGGTATTGGCTTATTCTGCTCGCCTATATAATTTAGCGTATCCCTTATCACAGTGAGCGTGCGAAGCCCAAGAAAGTCCATTTTAAGAAGGCCGAGCTCCTCTATCGTACCCATTGGGAACTGGGTGGTTATTGCTTCGTCATTGCGCTGAAGCGGCACAAACTCGGTTATAGGCCGCGCGCTTATCACAACGCCCGCAGCGTGTGTTGAAGAATGCCGCGGCAGGCCTTCAAGCTTTTTTGATAAATCGATAAGCTTTTTAACATTTACATCGTTTTTATATAGCTCGCCAAGCTCCGGCGATTCCTCCAGCGCTTTATCAAGCGTCATGCCTATCACATTAGGGATAAGCTTGGATATTTTATCCACCTCGACGAGCGGTATCCTAAGCACGCGTCCAACGTCCCTTATAACGCCGCGCGCGGCCATCGTGCCAAATGTGATTATCTGCGAAACGTTATCCTTGCCATATTTATTAACAACGTAGTCATATACCTCCTGGCGGCGCTCTATGCAAAAATCCACATCGAAATCAGGCATAGAAATTCTCTCAGGATTAAGAAATCTTTCAAAAGGAAGCTGGAATTTGAGCGGATCTACGTCCGTTATATCCAGCGCATACGCCACTAGGCTCGCGGCGCCGCTGCCTCGTCCGGGGCCGACAAATATGCCGTTTCTATGCGCAAAATCGATAAAATCCCACACTATTAAATAATAGTCCACAAAGCCCATCGATATTATTACCGATAGCTCGTATTCAAGGCGCTCATGCGCGGCGCCGTCCGCCTGAGGCATTTTTCGATTTAGCCCCTCAAGCGCGATACGGCGCAAAAAAGCTTCGTTATCTTCGCCCGTTGGCGATGTGAAGCCGGGGAGGTGGCGCACGCCAAACTCAATTTTGAGTTCGCATTTTTCAGCGACCTCCAATGTGTTTGCAACAGCGTCCTGATAATCAAAAAGCATCTGGCGCATTTCATCTTCGGATTTGAGATAAAACTCCGGAACCTCCATGCGCATACGGTCTTCTTCATCAACATATCTATTCGTCTGTATGCAAAGCAACGCATCCTGCGCCTGCGCGTCTTCGCTTTTGACATAATGAATATCGTTTGTGGCGACAGTCTTTATTTCAAGCTTGTCCGCAAGCGTTTTTAGCTTTGGCAGCACTTCTATCTGCTCCGGCAGACCGTGATTCTGAAGCTCTATATAAAAATCCCCGCCAAACATTTTTTTCAATCTTTCGGCCAGATTATATGCGTCCATATCCCTGCCCTTTAGCAATAGCGACGGTATATCACCGGCGATACAGGCGGACAGGCATATAAGACCTTCGTGATTTTTTTCAAGCATGTCATAATCAATTCGCGGCTTATAGTAGAAGCCGTCCACAAATGCGGCGGAGGATAATTTCATCAGATTATGGTATCCTATTTCGTTTTTGCACAGCAATATCAAATGTGACATCTCGCGCCCGCCCTCTTTTTCATACATAGAGCGCGGCGCAACATAAGCCTCCATGCCTATCAGCGGCTTTATCCCCTGCTTTATACATTCCTTATAAAATTCTATAACGCCATACATAGCGCCATGATCCGTTATAGCTATCGCGGGCATGGAAAGCTCTTTAGCTCGCGCGACAAGCTCCTTTATTCGGGACGCTCCGTCGAGCAGGCTATATTCCGTATGAACGTGCAGGTGAACAAAGCCGCTCATTTTTCTTCCCCCATATCAAAAACTTTATCTCCGTTTGCTATACGCAGCTCTTGAGCAATCTCGGCCACGCGTTTTAGCCTGCTGTTTACGGCCGAACGGCTTATGCCTATCATCTGCGAAAGCTCAGTGAGCGTCGCTTCTTCGTTTTCAAGCCTTGCCGCGCATATCTCTCTTAGCTTTTGCGGCAAATATCCAAGTCCCTTCTCGCTGACTATGGTTTCAATATCTATGCGCTGCTGCGCGGCCGCCTTCGCCGCTTTTTGCATATTCGCATCTTCAAAGTTGGTGCGCCTGTTTATATTGTTTGTTAGCTCGCGCTCTATTCTCACGTTTTCAAACTCCATCGTAGCGTTCATAGCGCCAATGAGCGTGAGAAAATCCGAAACGCGTTCTCCTTCTTTTATATATGTGATGTAATTTGATTTGCGCTTTGCGACTCGCGCGTTTAGCTCAAAGCCGTTTAGCGCCTCGCACAGTTCGCACGCAAAAAGCTCCTGTCCGCACACAAATTCAAGATGATAGCCCTTGCGCGGATTGCTCACAGAGCCGCCGCCAAGAAATGCGCCTCGCAAAAATTCGCGGCTGGTATCGTCCGTTAATATGCCCTGCGGTATATGGCCGAGCAGGAATTCTTCGGAATCGCCCTGCGGCAAGGCGCCCATATCCATGAGCATTTGCCTGACTTCTATTCCGCTTACCTTTATAACCGTGTTTCTTGCGCGAAGGCGTTCATGCTCATACACCGATATTGCAGTTTCCACAGTGTAAAGGCTTGGCGCAAGCTGCGCTATGAGCTTGCCGACGCCGTGATGCTCAGAAACATATTCTGCGGCTATGCCGCCACTGCCTATCGTTATGGAACCGGCCGTATGAGTAAAAGCGCACAGCATGGCTCGCTTTGCGCTGTCGCTCTTTATTTTAAGCTTTAGAAGTTCATCCTTTGCGCTTGACGAAAACGACAATTTTACTCATCTTCCTCCGAGGTTTTTCCCGATTATATCATCCGCCTCAACAGCCGTATCTCTGTGCATTACACGCACATCGTACTTATCTATCATGCGGCGGCGCATTTCCTCCGCAAGGCACACCGACCTATGCCTTCCGCCAGTACAGCCAAACGCCACAAGAAGCTTATGCTTATTCTGCTGTATGAAGCAAGGAATAAGCCTTGTAAGCTGCTCCTCAAGGTCGTCAAGCAGTCTTAGCATATTAGGATCGCTTAGGACAAAATCCTTGACAGGCTTATCGACTCCCGACAGATTCCTTAATTCCGGCTCGTAAAACGGGTTCTTTGAAAAGCGCGTGTCTATCACAACGTCGGCTTCAAATGGCACTCCTCGCTTATAGCCGAAGCTTTCAAACACCAATGAGAATGCTTCTGATATTTCCTGACTCATTATCTGTTCAAGCTTTGCCATCAGTTCAATGGGTTTTAGGTCGGTAGTGTCGATTATATAATCCGCTCTGTCGCGGAGAATTCCGAGTATAGCTCTCTCCTTGGCGATGCCCGCGCGTATATCGTCGTCAAGAGGGTGTCTGCGGCGGGTTTCTGAATATCTGCGCTCAAGAATATCATCGCGGCAATCGAGAAATAAAATGGTGCAATGCGTGCCCAAATGATCCAGTTGAGACAAAATCAGCTCGGTATCAGCCTTGAAAACGCTTCCCCTGCTATCCACCACAACAGCCGCGTGCGTTATCGGCGTGACCGCCTTGCTGCAAAGCTCAACAAAGCTTTTGAGCATATCCGCGGGCATATTATCCACGCAAAAGCAGCCCATATCCTCAAGCCGCCTCAATGCGTGCGACTTGCCCGCGCCGGAAAGTCCGGTTACTATATACAGCTCCATCTCTTTTCTCCTCCGTACATCATTATAATTCAAACTTCAAAATTTCCCCAAAGCTTTATTTCTCTTTCCAATGTTACTCCGCTGTTTTCATATACTTTATCTATCACTATTTGAGTCAGTTCATATATATCGCTGGAGGTTGCTTTATCATAATTTATCACAAACCCCGCATGTTTTTTGCTCACCATCGCGCCGCCTACCCTAAAGCCCTTTAGCCCCGCTTCCTCGATAAGCTTGCCCGCAAAATTTCCCGCCGGCCTTTTGAACGTGCTGCCCGCGCTAGGGTATTCAAGCGGCTGTTTCAATTTGCGCTGCGCAAGGAATTCTTCCATACGCTCGTTTTCATCGCCAATTCCCTTTGAAAGCTTAATTCGAGCCGAAAGCACCACCCTGTGCGGAGCGCAAAACGCACTCGTGCGATAGCCCATATCGCCGCTGCTCACCTGCGTTTGGATTATGCTGCCCGCTTCATAGTAGCGCACTGAAACAAGCACATCTTTTATCTCTCCTCCATAAGCGCCCGCGTTCATGGCGACCGCGCCGCCAACCGTTCCGGGTATCCCTGCGGCCCACTCGAGCCCCTTGAGCCCTCTTTTAACGCTTTCGCGCGCGACCACCGAAATCGGCACGCCCGCCGGAGCTGATAAAAATTC
>CAZZNN010000073.1:0-2890 GCA_964655605.1 uncultured Oscillospiraceae bacterium | reverse complement strand
GTCCCACTCTACGCTGTCCAACTTCGCCTTGAGCTTAACCACAGCGCCCATTATGCCAGAATCGCTCACGAGCAGATTCGTGCCGCTGCCCATAATATAAACGGGCGCGTCCACATACTCGGCGTCGCGCAGTAAATCCACCAAATCTTTTTCACTCCGCGGAACGCAAAACAGCGCCGCTTTTCCACCTGTTCTAAACGAGGTATATCGCGACATTATCATATTATGCTCAAAAGGATACGACCTTTTAATATCAAACCTACCCATATTAGCTATTCTACCCTATTTTTCAATCTTCCACAAGTTCCAAAAGCCGTGCCCGCACATCATTTTTCGCGGCGGCGTCTCCTTGCAGCGCTCGCTGAGCGGCCGCTTCCAAAGGTTGCTTATGTTTGCGGTATAAAAAAGCATTTGGCGCGCGCAGCTTCATTTCAGCCGCAAATATTTTTTTTAGCGGCGCGGGCGCATTTTCCGATAAATATGCACAGTTTACGGCAGGAAACAGCCCGCTTTTAATCAGGTTCTGCTGGCTTTCCTGCGAAAGCAAGCTCTCTATGAAAGCGTAGGCGTATTTTTGCTTAGTCTCAGCCATATTCTTGGATATGCCGATAAGCTGAATCTCGTCGGTATAACCGCTCAATGGATACGCCTTCACGTCAAAGCCACGCGCATTCGCTTGAAGCCTTATTATATCACCTATCGCAGCCATGTCACATATAGCAAACATAGTTTTTCCCGCGATAAAATCCTCTATGGGCGCAAGAGTCATTTCAACGCCATTCGCTGCGGCGACGGTCATATTGCCCGCCACCTCATTTTCAACGCATATATCCGCTAAAGAAACTTCTTTCTTTAGTTCAAACTGTTTCTCATCGCACCTGTCGCTATTAGCAGCATACACATAGCCGGACGCCGCGTAAGCAAGCGCATAGCGCTCACCTCCGGCACTGCCAAGCCCTTTTGCCCAATCCAAAAGCTCAAATTCTCTCAAAACGGCAAACTGCTCTTCATAGCACACGCCGCACGGAAATGAAATAATATCCGGCTTTTCGCCGGCCTTTAGCCGCTCCTCATATTGCTCCGCAGACATATTTATTACTTCAAAATACACTCCGAAATACTTTTTTTCCACAGCTTTAGCCGTTTTGCCCAATATTGCCGCGAGGCTGCCGGAATACGGCCTAAAACCATTTATATTATAGACGCTTATTATACCGCCGAACGCTTCTTTGTGCTGCGGTTTTATGCCGTTTGGCATTTCGCGGCTCTCCGGCGGCGCATTAAATTTGAAGGTTGCCAAAATAATATATAAGGTTACAATCAAAGCAGCAATAATTCTTATCGTTACAATCGTGCTTTTATTTTTCACGCCGCACCGCCATTTGCATTTTATTGCTATATTATATGCGCGCAAAAAAAGAAAAAGAGCCCAATTTACGGGCTCTCTATGAAGTAGCAAAAGGATACCTCGCGCTGTGAGGACGCTTAGCGTCTGTTAAGATGCCTTATATCGTTTGGAGGAAAACAACAATGAAGATCCATTACTCCGCTCGACATCCTTTTTTCTTCTAAATAGAGATTAGCACTGTAAAACGCTTATTGCAAGGGGCTTTTCGCTGTTTTTTCGCCTATTGTAAGTTTCTTTACATGCGGTTCATAATTTAGTCATTATCAATGTCACCGCTATATAATTTCGCCATTAAAATCGGGGGTATATTCGGATTTCGCGGACGACATTTTCTGCACATAAACATTTTTAAAGCCAAGTGAAGCGCAATAATCCGTCGCCCTTTGGTATTCGCGCTTTAAAAGCTTTCTGTTTAGCGGAGGAAAATCCGCCTCATAGCCCGGCACATACTGGCTCATCAGTGAAATATGCATTTTCTCCGAAAACTCGCGCTTAATATAATCTAGCACCGCCCTTGTTTCATCTACTGAGCCTGGGAGCACAAGATGCCTTATAAGCATGCCGCGCCGGGCAACGCCGTCGCCTGATATATTTAGATCGCCCACCTGCCTGTACATTTCTTTTACCGCACGCGAAGCATACTCAAAATAGTCCTCCGCGCCTGAATAAAGCTTTGAAATCTTTGCCGAGGCGTACTTGAGATCGGGCAGGTAAATATCCACCAAGCCTTCAAGGAGCTTTAGCGTTTCAACTTTATCATAAGCGTTCGTATTATAAACAATAGGTATGGTAAGCCCTTGTTTTTTCGCCTTGGCTATAGCTTCCGCTATCACAATCACATGGGGCGACGGGGTTACAAGATTGATATTATGCGCGTTTTCCGCTTGAAGATGGAGCATTATTCCCGCAAGCCCGTCAGCGTCATATTCTCGGCCCACCATGTCATTGCTTATTGAATAATTCTGGCAAAACAGGCAGTGCAGATTGCAGCCTGAGAAAAATATGGCGCCAGACCCTGCCGTACCGCTTATGCACGGCTCCTCATAAAAATGAAGCGCGGCGCGCGCCACATTCGGATTCGCATGCGCGCCGCAATAGCCGGTTTCAACGCTTCTATCCGTCAAGCAGCCTCTTGGGCATATATCGCACGCGCTCATTTTTTCTTACCTGTGCTTTCAAGCACTTCGTAATCCGCGTCGATAGCGTGGATCTGCGATTCATCCGCAGCAAAATCATCCTTTAGTTCTTCAGGACCCTTATCCGAATCTTTAAAATGATCATCCGCCGTGGACGGACCAAGCGCGATGGCATTGCGCACATATTTTTTAACGGTAAGAGTAAATATAGTGCCCTTGCCGACGGTGCTTTCAACTACGAGCTTCTCACCAAGCTTATCCATAATGAATTTTGCTATTGAAAGCCCCAGCCCTGTGCCGCCCTCATTGCGGGACTTATCTACCTTGTAGAATCTGTCGAATATAT
>CAZZNN010000072.1:5699-9939 GCA_964655605.1 uncultured Oscillospiraceae bacterium | reverse complement strand
AAGTATGCGCGAATCGAGCTTGCGCGGATACGTCTGGCCGGATACGCCGTAAAGCCTGCTGAAATTGAATTTCTCAGCGAGCTTTTTGTTGAGTGCGTCCGCCTTTGCAAAGTCGCCCTCGAATAGACTCATAAAGCTTGCCTCCGTGCCGGTGGTGCCCCGGCAGCCCAAAAAGCGTATGGCGCTTATCGCCGCGTCCAATTCCTCCACGTCGAGCGCGAGGTCTTGAAGCCACAGACACGCGCGCTTGCCCACGGTGACGGGCTGCGCGGGCTGAAAATGCGTGTAGCCAAGCGTGGGCAGCGCCTTATATTCAAGCGCGAAGTCAGCAAGCTTTTTCATCACCGCAACCACCTCGCCCCTTATGCGAAGGAGCGCGTCGCGAAAAATGATAAGGTCTGCATTGTCGGTAACGAAGCAGCTCGTCGCGCCAAGATGGATTATCCCCTTCGCCTCAGGCGCGTCGAGCCCATAAGCGTATATGTGCGCCATAACGTCGTGACGCACCTCTTTTTCCTTCCTCGCCACAAGGTCGTAATCAATTTTATCCTGAATATGCGCGGCGAGCGCGTCCGCCTGCGCCGCGGTTACATTTAGCCCAAGCTCGTGCTCCGCCAGCGCCAAGGCCGCCCACAGCCGCCGCCACGTTCTATAGCGCGTGTCAGGCGAAAAAAGCTCCAGCATATACCTTGAGGCGTATCGCGACGCGAGCGGCGATTGATAAATTTCGGTATCCATGTAAACCTCTTTTCTTTGCATAAAAACTTTATGGCGAGCTACAAAATAATTTGCAGTTATCCAACAAAAATATTATTTTTTGCCGCGAAAATTTAGTTATGCTAAATTGCGACAAATCTCAATATGTCGATTTTACCATGAAACAACGAGCTTTGAACAGATATAAAGCACATATAACTAAATATATTTTAGATTTTGCATATTGGGTATTGCAAGCGGCAAAATATGCAGTTATACTGGGAGCATGTTTTTGCGAAGGAGCTTAAAGCGATGGATAAGGTGGCGCTCATAATGGGCAGCGACAGCGACCTTAAAGTGGTCGAAAAAGCGGCGAAGACGCTGAAAAGCCTTAACATACCTTATGAGGCGCGCGTGATAAGCGCGCATAGAACGCCATTGGAGGCGGCGAGCTTCGCGCGTGAGGCCGAGAAAAACGGCTTTGGCGTGATAATAGCCGCGGCGGGCAAGGCGGCGCACCTTGCGGGCGCGCTCGCGGCGAACACGGTTTTGCCCGTGATAGGCATACCGATAAAGGGCTCGGCATTGGACGGGCTCGACGCGCTTTTATCGACCGTGCAAATGCCAGCGGGCATACCGGTCGCCACAGTTGCAATAGACGGGGCGGAAAACGCGGCTCTTCTCGCGGCGCAGATACTTTCGCTCAAAGAGCCTGCGCTCCGCGCGGCGCTCAAGGCGCACCGCGAGGATATGGAGCAGGCGATAAGAATAAAGGACGCCGCCGTAAGGGCGGAATTAACGTAACATTGAGGCAGCTAGGACACATACGCCATAGCTGCCTTTAAATTTTATTTTAGGAGGCAAACAGAATGACTTATCAAAAGGGCGCTCAGCTTTATGAGGGCAAGGCGAAGAAGGTTTTCGCGACGGACGATGAAAACGTGGCGATAGTAGCCTACAAGGACGACGCAACCGCCTTTAACGGCGTTAAGCGCGGCACTATACTTGGCAAGGGCGTTGTGAACAACCGCGTCAGCAATCATCTCATGCGCATGCTTGAGACGCACGGCGTACCCACGCATTATATAGATGAGCTTTCAGAGCGCGAGACGGCTGTGAAGCGCGTTAAAATAGTGCCGCTTGAGGTGATAGTGCGAAATATCGCGGCGGGTTCATTAGCAAAGCGCCTCGGCCTTGAGGAAGGCACGCCCATGAAAAGGACGGTGCTCGAATATTCCTATAAAAATGACGAGCTTGGCGACCCGATGGTGAATTTCTATCACATAATGGCGATGGAATGGTGCACAAAGGCCGAGCTTGACGAGATAGCGGCGCTGTCGCTCAAGATAAACGATATACTTACTTCCTATCTAAAAGACGCGGGCATAAAGCTTGTGGATTTCAAGCTTGAGTTTGGCAGGACCGCAGACGGCAAAATAGTGCTCGCGGACGAAATATCGCCGGACACCTGCCGTTTCTGGGACGCAAAGACGGATAAAAAGCTTGATAAGGACCGCTTCCGCCGCGACCTTGGCGACGTTGAGGAAGCTTACGCGGAAATACAAAAGCGTCTTTTGGGTTGCTGACCATGGAATGGGCGTTTGATAAACTAAAAGAAGAATGCGGTGTTCTGGGCATATATTCAAAGGCTCAAAAGGATGTCGCCCGCATAGCCTACAGCGCTCTTTTCGCCTTGCAGCACAGGGGGCAGGAGAGCTGCGGCATAGCCGTCAACGACGACGGCGTTATGACGTATCACTGCGATAAGGGGCTTATAGCGGACGTATTAAGCGAGGAAACGCTCACAAAGCTTGGCCTTGGCAATATAGCCGTTGGGCATGTGCGCTACGGCACGACCGGCAATCGCGACAGGCGAAACGCCCAGCCCATAGTTGTCAACCACATAAAGGGCTGCATGGCTCTGGCGCACAACGGCAATCTTGTAAACGACGCTCAATTGAGGCGCGAGCTGGAGCTGACGGGGTCTGTTTTCCACACCACGTCCGACAGCGAGGTGATAGCCTATTTAATAGTGCGCGAGAGGCTTAGCGCGCCGAGCATAGAGGAGGCCGTGGAAAAGGCCATGGATAAGCTCGTGGGCGCATATTCGCTCACGATAATGTCCCCGACGAAGCTCATAGCCGCGCGCGACCCAAAGGGCATGAGGCCGCTTTGCATAGGCAGGCTGGGCGAGGACTATGTTTTCGCTTCCGAAAGCTGCGCGCTTGAGAGCATAGGCGCTAAATTCCTGCGCGACGTTGAGGCGGGCGAAATAGTTATAGCGGACAAGGACGGGCTTAGGAGCATAAAGAGCCATTGCGGCGGCGAAACGAGGCTGTGCGTTTTCGAGTTTATGTATTTCGCTCGTCCGGACAGCGTGATAGAGGGTTCGAGCGTACACCTTGCAAGGCAGCGCGCGGGCGCGTTTCTGGCGCTTGAGCACCCCGTTCAGGCTGACGTTGTGATAGGCGTGCCGGACAGCGGCATTGACGCCGCGATAGGCTATGCGCGGCAATCCGGCATACCCTACGGCATTGGCCTTATAAAAAATAAATATATAGGCCGCACATTCATCGCGCCCACGCAGGGCGAGCGCGAGCGCACGGTGCGGCTCAAGCTAAACCCCGTTACCGCCACTGTGAGCGGCAAAAGGGTGGTTTTGATAGATGATTCCATCGTGCGCGGCACGACAATCGCCCGCATAATAGGGCTTTTGCGCGAGGCGGGAGCCAAGGAGGTGCATGTGCGCTCATCTGCGCCCAAATTCCTTTATCCGTGCTATTTCGGCACGGACATTGATTCCTCCGAGCACCTTATCGCCTATAATCACACGGACGCGGAGCTGCTTGATATAATCGGCGCGGACTCGCTGGGCTTTTTATCGCCCTCAAACGCGCCGCTCATAGCGGATAACGCCAAGTGCGGCTTCTGCTGCGGGTGCTTTACCGGCGAATATCCCTATCCCACGCCCGATAGGCGAGGCAAAAACAAATATGAAACCAAGCTTAGCGAGAAAGGTGATACGATATGATTAGCCACAGCGATATTTATAAAGACGCCGGAGTTGACATTGAGGCGGGCTACAGGGGCGTGGAGCTGATAAAGGCGCACGTCGCGCGCACGCGCACGCCGGGAGTGGTGGGCGATATAGGCGGGTTTGGCGGCGCTTTCGCGCCTGAGCTTGCGGGAATAAAGCAGCCCATACTTGTGAGCGGCACGGACGGCGTTGGCACGAAACTTAAAATAGCGTTTTTGATGGATAAGCACGACACGGTTGGCATGGACTGCGTGGCAATGTGCGTAAACGACGTTATCTGCGCGGGCGCGAAGCCGCTTTTCTTTCTTGATTATATAGCCTTAGGCAAAAACGAGCCTGAGCGTGTGGAAAAAATAGTGAAGGGCGTGGCGGACGGCTGCGAAATTTCCGCATGCGCGCTGATAGGCGGCGAAACGGCCGAAATGCCGGGCTTTTACCCCAAAGACGAATACGACCTCGCGGGCTTTTGCGTGGGGCTTGCAGATAAGGAGAAAGTGCTCACGTCCG
>CAZZNN010000072.1:0-5689 GCA_964655605.1 uncultured Oscillospiraceae bacterium | reverse complement strand
CACGTCCGAGACCGTTTGCGCGGGCGACGTTATTCTGGCGCTGCCCTCAAGCGGAGTGCATTCAAATGGGTTTTCGCTCGTTCGCCGCGTTTTCGGCCTCGATGTGGAGCTGGCGGCGGCGAAAGCGCGCCTTGGCCTGCGCGAGAGAGAGCTTGGCATGACATTGGGCGAAAGTCTTTTAACGCCCACGCGCATATATGTAAAGCCTGTATTATCGGCGCTTGAGAAGATAAAATCGCTCGCGCACATAACTGGCGGCGGTTTTTACGAAAATATACCGCGCTCGCTCAATGCCCGCGTGAGCGCGAGAATAGAGCGCGCGGCCATTGAGACGCCGCCGATATTCGACCTTATAAAGCGCGAGGGCGGCTTTTCGGAGCGCGATATGTTCAACACATTCAATATGGGCGTTGGCATGACGGCGATAGTTAAAAAGACCAATGTGGACGCGGCGCTATTTACGCTCCGCGAAAACGGCGCCGACGCTTATGTGATAGGCGAGATTGTTCCGGGCGAAAAAGAGGTCAGTATATGCTAAAGGCGAAAATAGCCGTTTTCGTATCGGGCGGCGGCACGAATTTGCAGGCGCTGATGAACTCTGCGGCGCGCGGCGAGCTGCCATCGGGCGAAATAAAGCTCGTAATATCCTCTAAATCCGATGCTTTCGCGCTTGAGCGCGCGAGAAAAGCCAATATAGAGGCTCTCGCCGTGGAGCGCTACAGCTATTGCTCTGAGGATGCCTATGAGAGCGCGATGTGCGCGCTGCTCGAGGCGAGAAATATTGACGTTATAGTGCTCGCGGGCTTTTTAAGGATACTCTCCGAGCGCTTTATAAGGCGCTTTGAGGGCAGAATAATAAATGTTCACCCATCGCTGATACCGAGCTTTTGCGGCAAGGGCTTCTATGGCATAAAGGTGCACGAAAAGGCGCTTGAGCGCGGAGTTAAGCTCACAGGCGCAACGGTGCACATAGTTAACTCCGTGCCGGACGGCGGACGCATACTTTTTCAAAAGGCCGTTGAGGTTATGGAGGGAGATACTCCAGAAACGCTGCAAGCGAGGGTGATGGAGCAGGCGGAGTGGGAGCTTTTGCCAAAGGCGGCGGAGCTTATTTGTTTGGAAGCGCTGAAAGGAAAGCTATGAAATCAATTTACGATATAGTTTCGCGCGGCGAATACCCCGGACGCGGCATAGCCGTTGGGCGTGCGGCGGACGGGCGCGCTTGCTGCATATATTTTATTATGGGCCGGAGCGAAAACAGCCGCAACCGCGTATTCGTGCGCGAGGGAGGCTCGCTTTACACCAGAGCCTATGATGAAACGAAGCTCGTTGACCCGTCGCTCGTTATCTATCGCGCCGTGGCGGAGCAGGGCGGGCGGCTCATCATTACCAACGGCGATCAGACGGACACGGTTTTTTCAACGCTTGAGCGCGGAGAAAACTTCATCTCGGCGCTCATGGGGCGCGAGTTTGAGCCGGACATGCCCAACTGCACGCCGCGCATATCGGCGCTGTATGAGGAAAGCTCGGTGGGGCTTAGCATACTCAAGTGCGAAAACGAGCGCGGCGAGGGCTGCGTGAGGCAATTTTTCACATACCCCGTGCCAAAAGCGGGCGAGGGCTATTTTATATCCACATACTCGGGGCTTCGCGCGTCCGGCGCGCTAATGCCATATATCGGCGAGCCAGAAAAGTGCGCTTTTGCGGACACGGGCGCTGCGCTCGCGCGTAAGGCGTGGGACTCGCTGAATAAAGCAAACCGCGTCGCCCTGTACGCGCGCTTTTGGCGCGAGGGAGAGAGCGAGCACATCATAATAAACAAACTGGAGGAAGAATAATGCTCACATTAAAATATGGCTGCAATCCGCACCAGCAGCCCGCGAGAGTGTATATGGAAAATGGCGGGGCGCTTCCCATAGAGGTGCTTTCGGGGCGCGCGGGCTATATAAATCTTTTGGACGCGTTAAACGCCTATCAGCTTGCAAAAGAGCTTACGGAGGCGACAGGGCTTCCGGCGGCGGCGAGCTTTAAGCATGTAAGCCCCGCGGGCGCGGCGCTTGGCATTGAGCTGACCGCGCGCGAGAGACTGGCGCTTCGAGCGGGCGAGAACGCGGAGCTCTCGCCGCTTGCGTGCGCATATATAAGGGCGCGCGGCGCGGACAGAATGTCCTCCTTTGGCGATTTTGCCGCCGTGAGCACGGTTTTGGACGTACCTACGGCGAAGCTGCTTTCAAAGGAAGTGTCCGACGGGGTCATCGCGCCCGGCTATGAGGCGGCGGCGCTCGAGATTTTAAAGCAAAAGCGCGGCGGCGCTTACACCGTTATTCGCATAGACCCTGATTATGCGCCTGAGCTTACCGAGAAAAAGCAGGTGTTTGGCGTCACCTTCGAGCAGCGCCGAAACGACGCGAGAATAGACGAAAGCCTGCTTAAAAATATTGTCACGCAAAATAAAGAGCTGCCTGAGGCGGCAAAGCGCGATCTTGTGCTCGCGCTCATAACGCTTAAATACACGCAGTCCAATTCCGTGTGCTATACGCTTGGCGCTCAGACGATAGGCGTTGGCGCGGGGCAGCAGTCGCGCATACACTGCACGCGGCTTGCGGCTCAGAAGGCGGAGCTTTGGTGGCTCAGACAGCATGAACGGGTGCTTGAGCTGCCATTTAAAAAGGAATTAAAGCGGCCCGACCGCGATAACGCGATAGTTAATTATCTCCTTGAGGACGAGTGCGACGCGCTTTTGGCGGACGGCGCGTGGCAGGACGTTTTCACCGAGCGTCCGGCGCCGCTTGGCAAAACCGAACGCGCGGACTGGCTAAAGAAGCTCACGGGCGTTTCGCTTGGCAGCGATGCATTTTTTCCATTTTCGGATAATATAGACAGAGCGGCACGCGCCGGGGTAAAATATATAGTGCAGCCGGGCGGCTCGCTGCGCGACGACGCGGTTATAGAGGCGTGCGACAAAAACGGCATCGTGATGGCTATGTCGGGGCTGCGGCTTTTCCATCATTAGAAAAACTTTGGAGGGATATATGAACGTACTTATCATCGGCGGAGGCGGGCGCGAGCACGCGGTAGCGCTTGCGCTCAAAAAGAGCCGCGCCATAGCAAGGCTTTATTGCATGCCCGGCAACGGCGGCACGAGCGATATAGCGCGAAATGTGGATATGAACCCCAAGAATATCCCCGCGATGGTGGAATTCGTTAAAAACAACAATATCGAGTTTGTGGTGGTCACGCCGGACGACCCGCTCGCCCTTGGCGCGGTGGACGCGCTAAACGCCGCCGGAGTGCCGTGCTTCGGCCCGACAAGGGCGGCGGCTGAGATTGAGAGCAGCAAGGTATTCGCCAAACATCTCATGAAGAAATACGGCATTCCAACCGCCAAATATGAAACCTTCTCATCGGCGGACGAGGCCAATAAGTATATAGCCGCGCTAAAGCATTTCCCCGTTGTGATAAAGGCGGACGGGCTTGCCCTTGGCAAGGGCGTTATAATCGCCAAGGACGCCAAGGAGGCCGCCGCCGCCGTAAAGGGGCTGATGGTGGACAGGCGCTTTGGCGCGAGCGGCGCGAAAATTATTATCGAGGATTTTCTTGAGGGCACGGAGGTGTCCGTACTGGCGTTTACCGATGGCGAAACGCTCGTGCCGCTGGTGTCGAGCATGGACCACAAGCGCGCCTTCGATGGCGACAGGGGCGAAAACACAGGCGGCATGGGCGCTATAGCGCCTAACCCTTTTTACACCAGAAGCGTTGAAAGGCACTGCATGGAGCGCATATTCATGCCCACCGTAAGAGCTATGAACGCCGAGGGGCGGCGCTTTAAGGGCATACTTTATTTCGGGCTCATGCTTACCAAAAAAGGCCCTTATGTTATAGAATACAACGCCCGTTTTGGCGATCCGGAGACGCAGGCGATACTGCCGCTTTTGGAAACCGATCTTTTCACCGTCATGCGCGCGGTTGAGGAGGAGCGCCTGTGCGATGTGAACATACGCGTTTCAAACAGGGCGAGCTGCTGCGTGGTTATGGCGTCGGAAGGGTATCCCAAAAGCTATGAAAGGGGCAAGCCCATCGTAATATCCTCAATTATCAAAGATGCGCGCGACGTATTTATCTATCACGCGGGCACCGAGAAAAAGCCGGACGGCTATGTTACCGCGGGCGGCCGCGTGATGAACGTTGTGGCCGTGGCCGACACGCTTGAGGGCGCCGTTGAAAAGGCTTACGCTTTCGTGCCGCACATCGCCTTTTCAACTCGCGTATTTCGCCGGGACATAGGCGATAAGGCCGTCAAGGAGGAGCAAAGGCTTCGCGCCGCCGCGCGCGAGAAGAAAAAGGAGGCAGGCAGATGATAAGCCGTGTTTTCGTTGAAAAACGCGAGGGCTTTCGCACCGAGGCCGAGGCGCTCTGCCGCGAGCTGAGGGACTTTTTGAAAATAGAGGCGCTCAAGCGCGTCCGCATAATCAACCGATATGATATAGAGGGGCTCTCCGGCGAGGCGCTCGATGAAATAATCCCAATAGTGCTCGCGGAGCCGCAGTCGGACGAGGCGTTTTTTACGCTTGAGGCGGATACGCCGCATAGCTTTATAATAGAATATCTGCCCGGCCAGTTTGACGCGCGCGCCCAAAGCGCCGCCGAGTGCATAAGCCTTATCACGCTAAAGGAAGCGCCGCGGGTGCGCTCAGGCAAGGTGGTGCTCCTTTACGGCGAGCTTGACGCGAGCGATATGGCCGCGATAAAGCGGCATCTTATAAACCCGGTTGAGGCGCGCGAGGCGTCGGGCGAAATGCCGAGATCACTTTCGCTCAATTCGGAGGCTCCGCTCGTCTCGCCCGTTATAGCGGGCTTTAGAAATATGAATCAAGTGGCGCTTGATGAGCTTAAAAAAGAATATTCGCTCGCAATGGACGCGGACGACCTTGCCTTAATGCAGGGCTATTTTAAAAAAGAAAAGCGCGACCCCACCGAGACGGAGCTAAAGGTGGTGGACACCTATTGGTCGGACCACTGCCGTCACACCACTTTCAACACCGAGCTTTGCGATATCGAAATTCTCGATCCGCGCGTGAGGGAGGCATACGAGGATTATCTGCTCATGCGCGAGGCCACGCTCGATAAAAAGCCGGTGACGCTGATGGATATTGGCACAATGGGCGCAAGATACAATAAAAAGCGCGGCAAGCTTGAAAAGCTCGACGTTTCAGACGAGATAAACGCCTGCACAGTGAACACCGAAATAATTGTGGACGGCGAAGCGCAGGCGTATAAGGTGCTCTTTAAAAATGAAACGCACAATCACCCCACCGAGATAGAGCCATTTGGCGGCGCGGCCACCTGCATAGGCGGCTGCATACGCGACCCGCTCTCAGGGCGCGCCGAGGTATATCAGGCGATGCGTATTTCGGGCGCTGGCGACCCCACGCGGCCCAATGAGGACGTTTTAGCGGGCAAGCTCCATCAAAAGACCATAGCCGTGAAGGCCGCCGAGGGCTATAGCTCCTATGGCAACCAGATAGGGCTTGCCACGGGGCTTGTGCATGAAATATATCACGAGGGCTATGTGGCAAAGCACCTTGAGCTGGGCGCGGTGATAGGCGCGTGCCCGAGCGAGAACGTGGTGCGGCTCACGCCTGAGCCGGGCGACGTTATTCTGCTCGCGGGCGGGCGCACCGGCCGCGAC
>CAZZNN010000071.1:6999-9957 GCA_964655605.1 uncultured Oscillospiraceae bacterium | reverse complement strand
TCACGACGGTACCGTCGTCCAAACGCTCCAGCGTCTCGACGTTGATCACGGTATACTCCTTAGCAAAGTGGTTATGGAAACCACGCTTCGGCAGGCGGCGGGCAAGAGGCATCTGACCGCCTTCAAAGCCGTTCTTCTTGCTGCCGCTGCGGGCCTTCTGACCCTTATGACCCTTTGTTGAGGTCTTACCCATGCCGGAACCGGAGCCGCGGCCTACACGCCTTCTTTCAGCCATTGAACCTTCCGTGGGTTTTAAGTCATGCAATTTCATTATCGAACCTCCAAAGCATTAAACTTCTTCAACCTTGACAAGATGCTTTACCTTGAATATCATTCCGCGGATTGCATCATTGTCCGGCTTGACGACGCTGCTATTGGTCTTTTTAAGACCCAACGCTACTACGGTCGCCTTCTGATCCTTGAGGGCGCCTATGGTGCTCTTTACGAGCGTTACTTTTAAATTAGCCATGTTTCCCTCCAATTAGTTCAGGATCTCTTCAACAGTCTTGCCGCGAAGCTTTGCTATCTCCTCGGCAGTCCTAAGCTGAGAAAGTCCGTTTATTGTCGCTTTAACGCAGTTTGCGGGGTTGTTGGAGCCGAAGCTCTTTGTGCGAATATCGCTTATGCCCACCATTTCAAGCACTGCACGCGCGGGGCCGCCCGCTATAACGCCTGTACCTTCTTCGGCGGGGAGCATTCTCACGAAGCCCTTGCCAAACTTGCCTTCTATTTCGTGCGGTATCGTGGTGCCAACTATGGGTACTTCCACGATGTGACGCTTCGCGTCTTCAATGCCCTTGCGAACCGCTTCGGGTATTTCAGCCGCCTTGCCCATGCCAACGCCGACATGGCCGTTTCCGTCGCCCACTACCATGAGCGCTGAGAAGCGGAAGTTACGTCCGCCCTTAACGACCTTGGCAACGCGGTTTATCGCCACGAGCTTCTCTTTGAACTCTATGTTCGATGTGTCAATACGCTTTGTCATTCTTTACCTCCTCAGAATTCAAGTCCGGCCTTGCGGGCGCCGCTTGCAACTTCGGCTACACGGCCGGTATAGAGGTAACCGCCGCGATCGAACACAACAGCCTTTATGCCCTTATCAAGAGCGCGCTTGGCAACGGCTTGGCCAACCAGCTCGGCTGCTTCCTTCTTGGTCTTACCCTCGAACTGCGCCTTGAGCTCCTTATCGAGCGTGGAGGCGGAAGCGAGAGTTGAGCCGGCTTCATCGTCTATGACCTGAGCGTAGATATGGTTGAGACTGCGGTATACGTTGAGTCTCGGCCTCTGGGCTGTGCCCTGAATATATCTGCGGGTGCGGCCATGACGATTCTTGCGTATGGAATTTTTATCCTGCTTTGATATCATTTCGTTTCTCCTTTTTGACGATTCAAACTATATACGCTTACGTCTTATTTACCGGTCTTGCCTTCCTTGCGACGGACGTGCTCGGTATCATACTTGATGCCCCTGCCCTTATACGGCTCAGGCTCACGAGTCGCGCGGATGTCGGCTGCTATTTGACCGACCTGCTGCTTGCTTATGCCGTTTACCACTATCCTGTTTGGATTAGGAACGTCAAAACTGATCCCCTTGGGAGGATCGAACTCCACCGGATGAGAATAACCGACGTTGAGCACGAGCTTTTCGCCCTGCTTTTGAGCGCGGTAACCAGTACCAACTATATCGAGGTTTTTGGAGAACCCGCTTGTAACGCCAACAACCATGTTGTGTACGAGCGAGCGGGTAAGTCCGTGCAGCGCCTTTAAGCGCTTCTCGTCGTTGGGACGGGCAATGGTCAGAACGCCATTCTCCTCGTTGACCTTCATTTCCGGAGCTATCTTTTCCGAAAGCTGGCCCTTGGGGCCTTTAACAGTTACGGTGCTGTCGTCAGCGACCGTGATTGTCACTCCGGCGGGAATGGTGATCGGAAGTTTTCCGATTCGTGACATGTTGTACACCTCCTGATGTTATGCTTTATATGCAACTTAAAGGCATAAAGGGGCAGTATTTCCCCTTTTATGCCTGCTTGCCGGTTTTTATTACCAGACGTATGCCATGACTTCGCCGCCGATGCCAAGGGTTCTGGCCTGACGGTCCGTCATAATGCCGCGCGAGGTGGATACTATTGCTATGCCAAGTCCGTTGAGAACCTTGGGCATATTCTCCTTACGGGCGTACACGCGCAGACCGGGCTTGCTTATGCGCTTTATGCCGGTGATGACGCGGGTTTTGTTCGGGCCGTACTTGAGGTCTACGACTATATTCTTGATATTGCCTTCCTCGCGTATGGAATAGCCCTTTATGTAGCCTTCGCTAAGGAGTATCTCGGCTATCGCTTTCTTAACGGTGGAGCAGGGAATTTCAACCTTCTCATGCTTTGCCACCAAAGCGTTGCGGATACGAGTGAGCATATCAGCGATGGGATCTGTTGTCAACATTTTTGTATTTCCTCCTTTCGCCTATTGCTTACCAGCTGGCCTTACGCACGCCGGGTATCTGGCCTTTATAGGCCAGCTCACGGAAGCAGATACGGCATATACCGTATTTGCGGAGCACCGCGTGAGGTCTGCCGCAGATACGGCAGCGGGTGTAAGCACGGGTAGAGAACTTCGCAGCGCGCTGCTGCCTTATTTTCATGCTAGTCTTTGCCACTGTTCTTCCTCCTTATCACGCCTGAACGAACGGCATACCGATGAGTTTGAGAAGCTCGCGGGCTTCTTCGTCGGTCTTGGCGCTGGTGACGAACACTATGTCCATACCGCGCACCTTATCGACGTCGTCGTAATTGATCTCGGGGAATATCAGCTGCTCCTTAACGCCCATGGCATAGTTGCCGCGGCCGTCAAAGCTGGTGTCGGATATTCCGCGGAAGTCTCTTACGCGCGGAAGCACGATGTTGATGAGCTTATCAGCGAAATAATACATACGGTCGCCGCGCAGCGTGACCTTCGCGCCTAT
>CAZZNN010000071.1:0-6899 GCA_964655605.1 uncultured Oscillospiraceae bacterium | reverse complement strand
GCCGGTGCGGCGGTTTTTTCGGTATTCTTAGCCACTTTTATGTTCCTCCTTCGCCTCAGTCTATGTTCTTGCCGCACTTTTTGCAGGCGCGGACTTTTTTATCCCCGTTCATGGCGTGGGCAACTCTTGTCGCCTTGCCGCACTTGGGGCAAACGAGCATCACGTTGGACGCCGCTATCGGGGCTTCCTGATTGAGACGGCCGCCGGGTTCGCCCTGCTTGCGGGGCTTCTTGTGGCGAACTACCATGTTTACGTTCGACACTACGACGCGCTCTTCTTCAGGCATGGCAAGCATTATCTTGCCCTTCTTGCCCTTGTCTTTACCGGAGATGACGACTACGTTATCATCTTTCTTTATGTTGAGCTTCTTCATTATTTGTTCCTCCTCAAAGCACTTCGGGCGCGAGGGACACTATCTTCATATAGTCCTTCTCACGAAGCTCCCTTGCGACCGGCCCGAAAATACGGGTGCCGCGGGGCTGCTTTGCATCGCTAAGGATTACGGCCGCGTTATCGTCGAAACGAATATGGCTGCCGTCCGGCCTGTGGACGCCCGATACGGTGCGCACTATGACCGCTTTAACAACGTCCTTCTTCTTTACAACGCCACCGGGCGTTGCGGTCTTGACTGACGCGACGATTATATCGCCTATGTTGGCGGATTTGACGTGCGAGCCGCCAAGTATGCGTATGCACATTATTTCCTTAGCGCCGCTGTTATCCGCAACCTTTAACCTTGACTGTGGTTGTATCATGCTCGGGTCCTCCTTTCAGGCTTACTTGGCCTTCTCAATTATTTCAACCAGTCTCCAGCGCTTATCCTTGCTGATGGGACGGGTTTCCATGATCTTAACTGTATCGCCTATGCCGCATTCATTGCCCTCGTCATGAGCCTTGAACTTATGAGTGCGGTTGACCATCTTGCCGTAAAGGGGATGGCGTACCTTGGTCTTTATGGCGACAACGATTGTCTTATCCATCTTATCGCTTACTACGACGCCCGTGCGGGTTTTACGATAACCACGATTTTCCACGCTTCAATCCTCCTTCTTACTCGGCTGCCTTGAGCTCGCGCTCGCACAGCAGCGTCTTAACTCTGGCAACGTCTCTCTTGCACTCGCGTATCCTGAGGGGATTTGAGAGCTGACCGGTCGCTAGCTGGAAACGGAGGTTGAAAAGTTCCTCTTTGAGTTCCTTTTCCTTAGCGACGAGCTGCTCGTTTGTAAGCTTTCTCAGTTCGTTAGCCTTCATTGCTCTCACCACCCACTTCTTGTTCTTTCTTTCTTATCTTGCACTTTATAGGCAGCTTATGAGCGGCAAGCCTAAGCGCCTCGTGCGCGATTTCTTCGGTTACGCCCGCTATTTCAAACATCACTCTGCCGGGCTTTACCACCGACACCCAGTATTCCGGCGAGCCTTTACCACTGCCCATACGGGTTTCGGCCGGCTTTTCGGTGACGGGCTTATCGGGGAATATCTTTATCCAAACCTGACCGCCGCGCTTGATGTAACGGGTCATGGCGACACGCGCCGCCTCTATCTGATTGCTGGTTATCCACGCGGGCTCCATGGCCACGAGGCCATATTCGCCGTAAGTTATAGTGTTACCGCGCATTGCTTTGCCCTTCATGCGGCCGCGGTGAACTCTCCTGCGTTTTACTCTCTTTGGCATCAACATAGCTTATGGCCTCCTTACGCTTTCTTCTGCCGATTGAGCACTTCGCCCCTATAGATCCACACCTTAACTCCGACGCGGCCATAGGTGGTATGCGCTTCTGCAAAGCCGAATTCTATATCGGCGCGCATCGTCTGGAGGGGAACCGAACCCTTGTGATAGCCCTCGCTGCGCGCTATTTCCGCGCCGCCCAGACGGCCGCCACAGTTGAGCTTAACGCCCTTGGCGCCGGCCTTCATGGCGCGATCCATCGCCTGCTTCATCGCGCGGCGATAGCTTGTACGCTTTTCAAGCTGCGCGGCTATGCTCTCCGCAACGAGCTGAGCGTTTGCGTCCGCATTGCGGACTTCCATGATGTTCACGTTCACCGGCTTGCCGACGAGCTTTGAAACATCTTCCTTTATGGCGTCCACGCCTATGCCGCCCTTACCAATGAGCATACCCGGACGAGCGGTGTAGATGCTGACGGTAACCTTGCCGGCTGCGCGCTGAATGTCTATCTTGGATACGCCGGACGCGTAATAGGTCTTTTTAAGATGCTCTCTTATCTTCTTATCTTCGATGAGGAAGTCTGAGAACTCTTTCTTCGACGCGTACCAATGCGTTTCCCAATCCCTTATGACGCCAATGCGGAAGCCATTCGGATTAACTTTCTGTCCCATAATTTCCTCCTTACTTCGCCTGATCCAGAATTATCGTTATGTGGCTGGTGCGCTTACGAATCCTTGCCGCCCTGCCCTGTGCGCGAGCGCGGAAGCGCTTGAGCGTGGGACCCTGGCAGGCGAACACTTCCGCGACATACAGATTGTCGGCGGAAAGATTCATGTTGTTCTCCGCATTAGCCACAGCGGAATCGAGCAGCTTGAGCACCGGCTCACATGCCGCCTTGGGCGTGTAAAGCAGGATAGCTTTGGCTTCCCTCACGTTCTTGCCGCGTATCTGATTAACGACGGTCTGAACCTTGCGGGAGGATATTCTCACATAACGAGCGATAGCGTGCGGTCTTTTATCGGCGTTAGCCTTGCGCGCCGCGCTCTTTTCTCTTGACCTTGTTGCCATTTCTTCGCTTCCTCCTTTACTTGGCCGCGCTGGACTTTTCCGAGCCCCTGTGGCCTCGGAAAGTACGGGTGGGCGCGAACTCACCCATCTTGTGACCGACCATTTCCTCGGTCACATATACCGGAACGTGCTTCCTGCCATCGTGGACGGCTATCGTATGACCGACCATATCCGGGAATATCGTGGATGCACGGGACCATGTCTTAACGACTGATTTTTTGCCCGACTGGTTCATATTCTGAATACGTTTTAACAAACGTTCTTCTATAAACGGGCCCTTCTTTATCGACCTGCTCATGGTTTGCTCCTTTCGCTTACTTGCCGTTTCTGCGGCAGACGATGAACTTATCGTTCACGTTCTTAGTCTTTCTGGTCTTATAACCCAGAGCCGGCTTGCCCCACGGAGTGACAGGGCCGGGACGTCCGATAGGCGCCTTGCCTTCGCCGCCGCCGTGCGGATGGTCGCAGGGGTTCATGACTGAACCGCGAACCGTAGGACGGAAGCCCTTATGGCGGGTACGACCGGCTTTACCGAGCTTGATATTCTCAAAATCGATGTTGCCGACCTGACCGATGGTCGCCTTGGCGTTCATGGGTATCAGGCGGACTTCGCCGGAGGGGAGCCTTACCTGAGCGTACTTGCCTTCCTTAGCCATCAGCTGCGCGGCGTTGCCCGCGCTGCGAACCAGCTGCGCGCCCTTGCCGGGCTTTATCTCTATGCAGTGGATCATCGTGCCGACGGGGATATTCTTTATCTCAAGCGCGTTGCCAATCTTTATATCGGCAGTCTCGCCGGAAACGACGGTCTCGCCGACCTTTAGGCCGTAAGGAGCGATTATATAGCGCTTTTCACCATCGAGATAGTGAAGAAGGGCGATATTCGCGCTGCGGTTGGGGTCGTACTCGATGGTTGCTACCTTTGCGGGTACGCCGTCTTTATTGCGCTTGAAGTCTATGACGCGATATTTGCGTCTTGCGCCGCCGCCGCGATGGCGGACGGTTATGCGGCCGTGATTGTTGCGGCCGCCGCTCGAACGGAGATCCTCGAGCAGGGATTTTTCCGGCGTCGTGCAGGTGATTTCCTCAAACGCGGAAACGGTCATAAAACGCTGACCGGGAGTCGTAGGATTGATCTTTCTAATAGCCATTGCTATGCCTCCTTACTGCGCGATGCTATCGAAGAACTCGATACCCTTTGAGTCCTTCTTAAGCTTGACGTAAGCCTTTTTGAGCGAAGGACGGCGGCCCTGGTGAACACCCTGTCTCTTCATTTTGCCGAGGGTGTTGAGGGTACGGACGCTGTCTACCTTAACGCCGAAAACCTTTTCGACGGCTTCTTTAATCTCGAGCTTGTTCGCCGTTTTTGCCACTATGAAGGTGTAGACCTTATCGGCAAGGTGATCGTAGCTCTTTTCGGTCAATACCGGCCTAATGATCACATCATGCGGGGATTTCATCAGTTGTACACCTCCTCGATTTTTTTGAGCGAGTCCTCAGTAAGGACGAGCGTGTCATACTTTAATATTTCGTAGGCGTTGAGCGTTCCAACGAAAATAGTCTTAACGTTGGGAATGTTGCGCGCCGCGCGCTCGACGGTTTCGTTCTTGTCGGCAAGAACTATGAGCGCTTTCTTTATTTCAAGGGCGCTTAGCGCCTTGACCATCTCACGGGTCTTGGGAGCGGCGATGTTGAGCGCATCGTAAACGATGAGATTCTTCTCAATCACCTTCGAGGAGAGCGCGCTCTTTAGAGCTATGCGCTTTACCTTTTTATTTAAGTTCATGCGATAATCGCGCGGCTTGGGCGCGAACACCACGCCGCCATGCCTCCACTGGGGAGAGCGGGTGGAACCCTGACGGGCACGGCCGGAGCCCTTCTGCTTCCAGGGCTTTATGCCGCCGCCGCGAACCTCCGCACGAGTCAAAGAGCTCTGTGTGCCCTGACGCTGATTTGCAAGGTAAGCCTTAACAACAGTGTGCAGAACCGACGCGTTGGGCTCTATGCCGAATATGCTCTCTTGGAGCTCGACTTCGCCGATGCTTTTGCCGGCGATATTGTATAATGCTACGTTAGGCATTTTGCTTCCTCCTTTCGTATCGGTTACTTAACTGTTTCTTTGATTATTACGAGCGAGCCCTTTGCGCCGGGTATTGCGCCCTTTACGAGCAGCAGGTTGCGCTCGGCGTCGGCGCGGACGATTTCAAGATTCTGAACCGTCTTGCGCACAGCGCCCATGTGACCGGGCAAACGCTTGGTCTTGAATACCTCGCCGGGATAGGTGCAGGCGCCCATGGAGCCCGCCACGCGGTAGGAGTGAGAACCGTGGGTCTTTCTGCCGCGCGCCTGATTCCAGCGCTTTATGTTGCCCGCGAAGCCTTTACCTCTTGAGGTGCCGGTCGCATCGACCTTGTCGCCTGCGGCAAATATGTCCGCGGTGATCTGCTGGCCGACTTCGTAGCTCGCGGCGTCTTCAAGCTTGAATTCGCGCACGAAGCGGTGGGGGCCTATGCCGGCCTTTTTGAGGTGGCCGAGCTCGGGCTTATTGATGAGCTTTTCACGGATAGGTCTGAAAGCGACCTGAACGGCTTCATAGCCGTCATGCTCCACGGTCTTCTTTTGGACGACCGGGCAGGGGCCCGCGAGCACTACCGTTACGGGGATCATCGTTCCGTCTTCTCTGAAAAGCTGGGTCATGCCAACTTTTGTTCCCAATATAGCTTTCTTCATCTTGATTAACCTCCGAAACTCAAAGCTTGATCTCGATGTCAACGCCGGCGGGAAGAACGAGTTTCATCAGCTCATCGACCGTCTTGGACGAGGGCTGAAGAATATCGATCAGGCGCTTATGGGTACGCATCTCGAACTGCTCTCTGCTGTCTTTATTGACATGGGGCGAACGAAGAATGGTTACTATCTCTTTCTCCGTAGGCAGGGGGATTGGGCCGCTTACGCGCGCGCCCGTCCGCTTGGCCGCTTCAACTATCTTTTCGGCGCTCTGGTCGATAAGGTTGTGCTCGTAGGCCTTGAGCTTAATGCGGATTTTCTGGTTTGCCATATTATTTATGCTCCTCCTTTTAGTATGCGGGCTGTACACTTGGCCGAGCGTTCTATTTCATAAAAGCTTACGGCGGGCGTGCGCCCGTTGCCCTTAGTTTGGGCGTTCCGTGAGAATTACCCGGATGGCATCGCCGGCAACCTCCCATGGAACTCATTTTTATTTTTGCGCGCAAAACCACAGGCGTTCTCCGCGCAACGGGTTAATGATACATGATAACCATAGCAAATGCAAGGCTTTTTTTAGGTTTTTTCAAAGTTTTTTTGTATATGATTTGGGTATGCCACCATATTCAATGGTGCTGCACACGCTTCCGCGTGTTTTACACGCAAAATGCACAAGATATGGTAGCACAAAGGGGTGGAAATGTATATGACGGGAAATAATATATTTTTTGAGGAGGGGTGTGGAAAATAAATCGCCGTTTCACACGGACACGCCGGTAAAACCCACCCCGTAGGGGACGGCAACGCAACGCGTTGACGTACCGCAGCCAGGTGTAAGCGCATCGGCGGAAGCGGCCGGGTGCAAACACGCGGCGGGAGCAAGCCCCCGCCCTACGGGGGGTACGAGGACACGGCCGCGTTGGCGCATACCGTAGGGGACGGCAACGCAACGCGTTGACGTACCGCGGCCGGGTGCAAGCGCATCGGCGGAAGCGGCCGGGTGCAGACACGCGGCGGGAGCAAGCCCCCGCCCTACGGGGGGTACGAGGATACGGCCGCGTTGGCGCACAGTGTTCGCACATTGCCGCAACATAAAATCCGGCTTTGGCGGCTCCGCCGCCGAAACGGATAGGTCGCGACGGCAGCGCGCACGCTGCTGTCGTGACCGCCCCCGCTCATGGTTTGACGGCCGTGAGCGAAGCGAGCAGTCAAACCATGCCTGACAAAGCAAAGGCGGACGAACCGCAGTTCGACCGCCTTTGCTTTGCGTAACTCCTCGCGGCGACAGCTTGCGTCGCCGCGAAATCCTCTTAATACATGCCCGGTGCGCCGCCGCCCATGGCCGGAGCCGCGGGCTCGGGAGCGGGTATATCGCACACGAGGCTCTCGGTGGTGAGCACCATGGCGGCTATGCTGGCCGCGTTCTGGAGCGCGCTGCGGGAAA